>CAXBKM010000270.1:0-3331 GCA_963976265.1 uncultured Maricaulaceae bacterium | reverse complement strand
GCTCCGATTGTCACGGGCGGGCGCTATATTGACGAAAATGTCTATCTGGAAATCGAAGCCGGATCTGGATCGGATGGCGCCACAGCGGCGCGGATCGAATGGGAATTGCAACCCAATTTGAGACTCTTGTCGCGGGTCTCCGGGGCAGCCGAAGCGTCAATTGCCTTGCGATGGCGCCGCGAATTCGACTGACCAGTCTGATCGTCAGGCGACAGATTGCAGGGTCTGAACGCGCGGCAGGCTGAAATAAAAGGTCGAACCCTTGCCCGGCTCGGATGTCACCCACACATCGCCGCCATGGCGTTCAACGGCTTGCTGAACGATAGCCAGGCCAATGCCGTTTCCGGGATATTCGCCGCGCGCGTGCAGCCTCTGGAAAGGCGCGAAAATCTTTTCAGAAAATCTCGCGTCAAATCCAATCCCGTTATCCGCTACGGAATAGACGATGCGATCATCTTCCATGCGACTGGCGACATCGATCTGCGGGGTGTCCTTGCCGCGATATTTCACGGCGTTGGAAATCAGATTCTGGAAAACCTGGACGATGACGCTCTGATCGCCCTGGCAGGATGCCAAATCTCCGATGCAGACCATAGCCCCAGTGTCCGACAAGACAGAATCCAGTCGGTTGACGGCCTCAGCAACAGCGTCAGACATGTTGATATCAGCCGTCGACATCACCTGATTGGACAGGCGCGAATAGTTCAACAATTCATCAATCAGGGACTGCATCCGTATTGCGGCATCGGACATGAAATTGAGGGCACGACGCGCATCGTCTTCCAGCCCCTCGCTATGGCGCCGGTTTAACAGGCTGGCAAAGGCCGAGATTTTTCGGAGTGGTTCCTGAAGGTCGTGAGAAGCCACGGTTGCAATCCGGTCGAGCTCCCGGTTGGACCGTTTCAGGCCATCATTGGCCAGGCGCAAAGCCGTGACATCGGTACTGACCGCATAGCTGGCGACAGCTTGGCCTGCCTCGTCACGTTCAAGAAAGGAGCTCAACAAAATATCGATGCTTTCGCCGTTCTTTTTGACAAAGCGATAGGGGACATTGGTATTTCGCCCCTGTGCAAACAATTCCGGCAAAAAATGGGCTTCGGCACGGTTTCGTGATTCCGCATCCAGAAAATCGACCGAGCGTTTGCCGATAACTTCATCGCGATCAAAACCCATGACCATCAGCCAATAATCGCTGACTTGTGTAATTCGGCCTGACGCATCAATCGTATGCATCATGGCCGGTGAGGCGCGGTAAATCCGTTCGAAGCGGTACTTTTCTTCGCGTAGCGCCGATTCCAGAACTTTTCGCTCAGTTATGTCGACCAGTACGGCGTGGGCGCGAAGGGCCTCGCCTTTTGCATTCTTTTCCAGAACACCGGACAACAATGAGCGGATTACGCGACCGTCCCTGGTTTTCCAGTCATACGGAATGTTCGAACATTGTCCGGCTTTCCAGAACAGGGCGATGCCGTTGTCAGCCAGGCATTTTTCACGACTCTCCGGTGTCAGGAAATCCGTCGATGGGCGACCCAAAACTTCGTCACGCAGATACCCCATCTGATCGAGCCAGTAATCACTCACTTCCAGCAAACGGCCTTGTGTATCAATCGTATGCATCATTGCCGGTGTGGCACGATAAATCTGTTCGAAACGCTCCTTCTCAGACTTGATTGTCTGCTCCAGGCGAATGCGAATGGTTTCATCCTTCAAAACACCAGACGCAATAATGGGCGTTCCATCATCCGCTGTTTTGGTGACCCGCCCGGTCGAGTGAATCCATCGCCATTGGCCAGACGTGTCACGGACTCGATAGAGGACATCGAATTGATGGGTTTCACCGTTTGCCACGGCCATCGTGCCCGCCACAACCGCGCCCTTGTCCTCGACATGCACGCGTTCGACCCAATCAGGACCTGCCATGGTTGGATTGTCCTGATCGACGCCCAAATGCGCGGCCAGATCGCCGCGAATAGTGGCTGTGTGATCGGTTAGATCATATCGCCAAGCGGCCAAATCGGCGGCTTTCAACGCATCGGCAAGCTGGCGGTCGACCTGCTTGTAGCGGCTTTCAAGCTGTTTGCGGTCATCAATATCGATGATGAAGCCGCTGGCTGTTTTTTCCTGGCCGGGTAACGTTACGTTCAAGCGACCGCGATTACTCATCCAGCGGTATTCGCCCTTCGGGTTTCGCAATCTGTACTCGCCCGTCGCATCTTTGCCTTGCAACAGGCCAGCGGCCCCATTTTCACATATGCAGCGATCATCCGGGTGAATAAAGTTCCGCCACTCTTCAACGGACAGGTCCACCGAAACGCTTTCATAGCCCAGGAAATGCACAATCGGGCCAGAAAGCGTAATGCGGTTTCGTTCAAGCGACATTTTCCATGCGGCCTGGTTGGCCGACCCAACCGCATCGCGCAGCAATCGGTCACTGTTTTTGATCTGGCCTTCCAAATCGCGTTGGTATGACAGGTCAGAAATGATGCACAGATGGTCGCCCTGCGCTGAGACCGCCTGTACTTTCATCTTGCCCCAGAAGGTCTGTCTCGACCGGGATATAAAAAGCATATCCGTTGGGCGGTCATCAGTATGGGAAAGCGAATAGCTGTCAGACTCTGCATAAAGGCGGGACAGATTCGAATTGATGATTTCTGCTTCGTCAAAACCAAAAAGACTTTGAAACACCGGATTTACTGCCGTGATATTCTGATTTGCGTCAATCACGCACACAGCATCGGATGTGTGTTCAAACAGGCTGTCGAGAAGGGTTTTTGACGGATCTACCATGGTCGAATCAGTTGCTAAGTCTCTAATAATACGCCGATTGAACGATTTGTGTGCGCTAGTTAATGACGAGGGGGCTGGTGAAACGCTGACAGGCCGCTATCTTGCGGGTCCTGCTTTCATAAAAGGACGATTGCCGCGTGACTGATATGCCAGCCGAAACACCGATTTTGTCGGTGGAAGATCTTCACGTCCGCTTTGATACACCCGATGGGGAAGTCCATGCGGTTCGCGGCGTCAGCCTTGATATCAAGCCGGGCGAGTGTGTCGCTGTTGTTGGCGAATCCGGTTCTGGCAAGAGCCAGACTTTCCTCGCCGCAATGGGGTTGCTGGCCTCAAATGGCAAGGCAGTCGGCGATATCCAATATCGCGGCAAGAGCATCCTCAATACGCCCATTCGTGAACTGAACAAGGTTCGCGGTCGGTCCATGACAATGATTTTTCAGGACCCGCTGACATCGTTGACGCCGCATATGCGGGTTGGCGATCAAATGTATGAAGTGCTCGCCAAACACATGAAGCTCAAGGGTTCTGCCGCGCAAAAGCG
>CAXBKM010000269.1:0-3350 GCA_963976265.1 uncultured Maricaulaceae bacterium | reverse complement strand
ACCGGACTTCGCCGCCCTGTTTGGACCCGGTAGCCGCGCCGAAGTCGCATTGGCCGGTCGTATTCCGGGGCTGCCGGAGGCAAAGCCGGTACGCGGTCAGGTCGACCGCCTGGTCATCAATGATCACGAAGTGCTGATCGTTGACTATAAAACCAATCGCCCGCCGCCCAAACGTGTCGAGGATGTTGCCACACTCTATATCACCCAGATGGCGGCTTATCGCGCGCTGTTACAGGCGATGCATGCGGGCAAGCCGGTGCGATGCGCCCTGTTATGGACCGACGGCGCGCGCCTGATGGGTATCCCGGAAGCGATGATGGATGGCGCGCTGGATCGCTTGCGGCATCTTGACGGAGCGCCCCTCAATTCCTAGGTGACGGTCAGCAGTTTTTCGAGAATGGGCCCGGTTGGTCGATTCGTTTTTCAAGGAGCAGATAATGGCGACCAAAGCGGTGAGTGATGACTCATTTGAAACCGATGTTCTGAAAGCCGACGGCGCAGTGCTGGTCGACTTTTGGGCCGAATGGTGTGGTCCCTGCAAACAGATAGCTCCGGCACTGGATGAGTTGGCGACTGAGATGTCGGGCGATATCACGATTGCCAAAGTTAATATCGATGAAAACCCTCAAACGCCCGGCAAATATGGCGTGCGCGGCATTCCAACACTGATGATTTTCAAAGGCGGTGAAGTCGCCTCCACCAAAATCGGTGCGATGGCCAAGGGCAAGATCGAAGAATGGATCAAGGAAACACTCAAAGTGTCTGCCTGACCGGATCTTCGGTTCACAAAATTTGAAAGCGGGCTCCATTGCGGGCCCGCTTTTTTTGCGCGCTAGCCCGGCGTTGTTTGCGGACGCGCCCCTTCACTCAAAGCCAGGGCGTCCCCGGCCAGATAGAGTGAGCCGCAGATCAGGATGCGCGGTGCAGGCGCGCCCTGTGTGGCGTTTTTCATGGCCTGTTTCAGGCTGTTTGCCGTCACGGCGTCCAATCCGGCGCTTTCAGCGGCGTGAGCCACGGTGTGGGCGGGCACCGAGCCATCGCGTCCCGTTGCAAACGGCACGGCAATGACACGGCTTGCCAGTCCGGAAAACGCAGCGAGATAACCGGCAATATCCTTCTTGGGTGAAAATCCGCAAATCAGAATCAATGGTCGGGCCTCTCGCCCTTCCAGATCGGCCATGGCGCGCGAAAGGGCGATACCGGCGGCCGGATTATGCCCGCCATCCAGCCACAGCTCTGCGCCATTCTCATTTGCCATATCGGCGAGCGGACCGGTGGTCAGCCTTTGCAGGCGTGCGGGCCAGTCCGCTTTTGACAAGCCGGCGCGCGCCGCATTTTCGGGCAAATTCATGGCGCGCGCTGCCGCGATAGCGATCCCGGCATTGATGATCTGATGGTCGCCAGGCAGGCTGGGTCGCGGCAAATCCCACACCAGGTTTTCTTCCTCATAGACCAATCGGTCATGTTCGCCATAGGCCCGGTAATCACGTCCCCAGAGCGCGGTGGGCGCACCGACCTGTTCGGCAATGCGCAATATCGCATCTTCGGCTTCGCGTGGCTGAGGGCCGATCACGGCAGGAATATGGGGCTTCAGAATGCCCGCTTTCTCCGGAGCGATCAGGGACAGCGTATCGCCCAGAAAATCCTGGTGATCGAGACTGACGGGCGTAATCGCCGTCACCGCCGGATTGGCGATTACATTGGTCGCATCATAGCGCCCGCCCAGGCCCACTTCGAGGACAAGGCGATCGGCCGGGGTTTCGGAGAACAGCAGGAAAGCTGCTGCGGTGGTGATCTCAAAAAATGTGATCGGCGCCCCGTCATTGGCGGCTTCGCAGCGCGCAAAGGCGTCAATCAGAGCGGCGTCACTGACCATCTGCCCGGCCAGTACAATGCGCTCATTGAATCGGACCAGATGCGGTGATGTATAGAGATGGACCCGCTCGCCATTGGCCTGCGCGATGGCCTTGAGCAAAGCGCATGTCGACCCTTTGCCATTGGTCCCGGCCACATGGGCAATCGGTGGTAGCCGGTGCTGCGGACGCCCCAGCGCCTCAAGCAACGCATTCAGCCGCCCGAGTGACAGATCAATCTTCTTGGGATGCAATCGACCCAGGCGCTCCAGCGCAGCTTCGAGTCGGGTCGGTGGCAGGCTAATCGTCGGCCTCCGCAGCGCTCGTGCGCGTCAAGGCAGGATGCTCGTCATCAGGGCCTTCCAGCATGGGGGCAGAACCCGGGCGCTTGGTCAGCGTGCGCAGGATGCGCGACAAGACTTTTCGCAGATCGCGGCGATGCACGACCTTGTCGACCATGCCCTTGTCGAGAAGATATTCGGCGCGCTGGAAGCCATCGGGCAATTTCTCCCGGATTGTCGCCTCAATCACGCGCGGTCCGGCAAATCCGATGAGCGCACCCGGCTCAGCGATATGAACATCACCGAGCATGGCATAGCTGGCCGTGACACCGCCCGTCGTCGGATCGGTCAGGACAACAATATAGGGCAGGCCCGCGTCCTTGACGTCCTGAATGGCCAGTGTCGTGCGCGGCATTTGCATCAGGGAGAGACAGCCCTCCTGCATGCGTGCACCGCCCGCAGCGGTAAACACAATGAAGGGTGTCTTGTGCTTCACGGCGGTCTCAGCGGCCTTGATGAAGCTTTCACCGGCCGCCATGCCGAGCGAACCACCCATGAAGGCAAAATCCTGCACCAGCACGGTCGATTCGATGCCACCAATGGAGCCCACACCGATTGCCATGGCGTCATCGCGCCCGGTTTTCTTGCGGGCCGCCGTCAGGCGTGACGCATAGGGTTTGTCGTCCTTGAATTTCAGTGGATCTTTTGGAACGGCAGGCAGATCAATGTCGCGCCAATGGCCGTCAAAGGTAAATTTGAACCGCAGATCGGGACCAATACGCATGTGATGGCCGGCAGGCGTCACATAGAGCCCGGCTTCGAGATCCTTGTTGAACACCATTTCTCCGGAAACCGGGCATTTCACCCAGAGATTTTCCGGCGTGTCGCGCTTGGCAAACATTTTCGAGACACCCGGAGGCGTGATTTTCGAAATCCAGTTCATTTAAGCGTTCCGTTCTGCGCCATGTGTGGCTGCCGCGAGGCTTTGAACCAAGTCTATAGCAGTTTCCACGCCGCCGTCATGGTTTGCACTGACGATGGCCGATCCGACCACCACGGCGTCGGAGGCTTTTGCGATCTCGGCGGCAGCTGCGGGCGTGCGCACACCAAAGCCCACGACGACCGGAAGGCCGGTGGCCTTTCTGACGCGAGCGACGGCTGCGCCAACATCGGTCGCGGCGCCAATCCCGGCACCGGTCACGCCGGTCGTCGAGAC
>CAXBKM010000268.1:0-3358 GCA_963976265.1 uncultured Maricaulaceae bacterium | reverse complement strand
CCAGCCCCCAGCCTCTCTGGCAAGCCGCAGCGTCCGCACCGCATCCTCGCCGGTGAAACAGCCCGCCGTATTGGGCAGGAAGATGTATTTGTCCGGGTCAATGGAATCGACCAGGCGCGGCTGGGATGGATCGGAGAGATTCACCCGCCGCAACGCCACAGTGATCATTTCGGCGCCGGACGCTTCGAGTGCCCGCGCATTTTGTTCGTAGTCGGCATATTTGCCGGTGCCGATGATCAGGCGCGATTTCAGCTCCCGGCCTGCGACCAGGAGGGGTTTGTCGTCTGTCTGGCTCATATTTCTAACCCCCACCCACAAACTGGACGATTTCGATACGGTCACCCTCGGCGAGCGCAATCTCGGCATAGAGTGATTTCGGCGCGATCTCCAGATTGCGCTCCACAGCGACTTTTTTTGGGTTGAGACCGAGCTGTTCGATCAACGAAGTGAGCGTCGCCCCGTCCGCAATATCGACCGTTTCGCCATTTACTGTGATCTGCATCCTTCACGCCTCGACAATTGCGCCTGTGACCTGACACGTCGTAGAGACGAGGGCTCACGTCAAGGACACGAGCATGTCAAAGACCGTTCTTATCCTCAATGGCCCCAATTTGAATTTGCTGGGTCGCCGCGAACCGGACATTTATGGCCACGATACACTTGGCGATATTCGCATGATGTGCGCGGCGCATGCGGGCAATCTGGGGCTGGAAACCGACTTCCGACAGTCCAATCATGAGGGCGTGTTGATAGACTGGATTCAGCAGGCCATGGATGGCTTTGACGCCGTAATCCTGAATGCCGCAGGCTATACCCACACCTCAATCGCCATCCACGATGCGCTCAAAGCCCTCACCTGCCCGATCTTTGAGGTGCATCTGTCGGATCCCGAAACGCGCGAATCCTTCCGTCATCATTCCTATGTCGGGCTGGTTGCGCAGGCGCGTTTCGCAGGTCAGGGTGCCAAAGGCTATCTTCTGGCTCTGGATGCTGCGGCGCAGGTCCTCTAAAGAGTAAGTAACGGAATCAAAATCGAAGGCGATATTCATGGCGGCTTCACCCAAGTCCAACAGTACGATCAACACCAAGCTGGTTCGCGAACTGGCTGATATTTTAAGCGATACCGACCTCACCGAGATCGAGGTTGAAAAGGGCGAGCTGAAAATCCGCGTCGCACGCCAAATGGAAGCGGCTCCGGTTTATCAGAGCGCTGCACTCCCGGCCTCTGCGCCGCAGGCTGCTGCCCCGGCAGCAGCTCCGGCCGCTGCAGCAGCGCCTGCTGCGGACGCCGCACCGGACGGCGCTATGCCGTCACCCATGGTTGGCACCGTTTATCTGCGCGCCAATCCGGATGCCGACATATTTGTGAATGTTGGCGACGAGGTGAAGGAAGGCGATACGGTCCTCCTGATTGAAGCCATGAAAACCTTCAACCCGATTACAGCCGACAAATCCGGTAAGCTGACCCACATGTTGGTCGATGAAGGCCAGCCGGTTGAATATGGCGAACCCCTCTTCGTAATCGCCTGATCGGCGAAAAGGACGTATTTCATGTTTGAAAAAATCCTGATCGCCAATCGCGGAGAGATCGCGCTGCGGGTTCACCGTGCCTGCCGGGAAATGGGCATTCGCACCGTCGCGATCCATTCGGAAGCCGACGCGGACGCGATGCATGTGCGCCTTGCCGATGAGAGCGTTTGTGTCGGGCCACCGCCGGCGGGGAAAAGTTATCTGAACATTCCGCAAATCATTGCCGCTTGCGAAATCACCGGCGCGCAGGCCGTCCATCCAGGCTATGGCTTTCTGTCTGAAAACGCCCGATTTGCTGAAATCGTCGAGGCGCATGGCCTGGCTTTCATTGGACCGACGGCGGATCATATCCGCCTGATGGGCGACAAGATCGCGGCCAAGAAAGCCGTGAAAGACGCCGGCATACCGGTCGTTCCGGGCTCCGATGGCGGCATTACGGACATCGACGAAGCCCAGAAAGTCGCCGACGAAATCGGATATCCTGTTTTGGTCAAAGCAGCCTCAGGCGGTGGCGGTCGCGGCATGAAAGTCGCCAAGGACGCGGCTGGCTTCCGTGAGGCGGTTGAAACGGCCTCCGCGGAAGCCATTGCAGCCTTTGGTGATGGCGCGGTCTATCTGGAAAAATATCTCGGCCAGCCCCGGCATATCGAAATTCAAATCCTTGCCGACCAGCACGGCAATGTCGTGCATCTGGGCGAGCGTGACTGTTCTTTGCAGCGCCGACACCAGAAAATCCTGGAAGAAGCCCCCTCGCCCGCCCTGACACCTGAAATGCGCGCGGAAATCGGCACGATTACACGTGATGCTGTTGCTGCACTGGGTTATCGCGGCGTTGGGACGGTTGAGTATCTCTACGAAAACGGCGAATTCTTCTTCATCGAGATGAATACCCGCCTGCAGGTCGAACACCCCGTCACCGAAGCGATCACGCGTATTGATCTGGTTCGCGAACAGATCCGCGTCGCCAATGGCGAGGAATTGGGTTTCACGCAGGACGATGTGAAATTCAACGGTTGGGCCATTGAATGCCGGATTAACGCCGAAGATCCGGCGACGTTCGCGCCCTCACCCGGAAAAGTCACCGACTTCCACGCGCCGGGCGGGCTGGGTGTTCGCCTCGATTCGGGGCTCTATACCGGCTATTCCATCCCGCCCTATTATGACAGCCTGATCGGCAAGCTCATCGTTCATGGCCGGACACGCGAAGAAACCCTGCTGCGCTTGCGCCGCGCGCTTGAAGAAATGGTCGTTGGCGGGATCAAGACGACAACACCGCTGTTTCTGGAATTGCTTGAAGAGCCCGCCTTCCTGTCCGGGGATTACCACATCCGCTGGCTGGAAACCTGGCTGGCGGAACGCGGCATTACTGTCTGACGAAAGGGCTCACGCTTGAAAGGCTTTGGTCCTGACGAACTCCTTTCCTGCTATGCCCGCGGCGTCTTTCCGATGGGCGATGGCAAGAATGATCCGCGCATTTTCCTGCTGGAACCGGACGAACGCGGTATCCTGCCTCTGGATCGCTTTCATATCCCAAGGCGATTGGCGAGGACGGTCCGTCAGGACAAGTTCGATATCCGGATTGATACGGCCTTCGTACATGTTCTCGACGCCTGCGCGCAGACCGGCCCGCAGCGCGATGAGACCTGGATCAACGAGCCCATTCGCCGTCTCTATGTTGAGCTTTTCCGGCGCGGCTCGGCACACAGCGTTGAATGCTGGCGTGACGAGCAATTGGTCGGCGGTCTTTATGGCGTATCGCTCGGCGGCGCATTCTTTGGCGAAAGCATGTTTTCAACGGTTCGCGATGCGTCGAAAGTCGCGCTCGTTC
>CAXBKM010000267.1:0-3377 GCA_963976265.1 uncultured Maricaulaceae bacterium | reverse complement strand
GTTGGCCATCGGGGTCGGCTGGGCCGCGCTCGACGCTCGCCTTGGCAAAAATACGGCACATGCTCATTTGGCACATCAGGTCATACTCGGGCTGGATGGCGCAGTCGTGGTGACGACAGATTCAGAGATAGTAGCCCCGACCGGCAAGGCTATTCACATCCCTGCTGGGCAGACCCATTCCATCGGTCCTGAGGGACGCCCGACGCGCTCGATCTATATTGACCCGCGCTTTTCCGGAATTCGAAACGATCAGCAATGCAATCAGCCTGCCTGCCTTTCGGATGATCTATCAGCCGCTCTAGAGCACATCAGCGAAATTAATCAGGCGCGCGATTGGGCGAAAAGGTTCGCGGGCCGGTTGCCTGGTTCGGCCATAGATTCACGCCTGCAAAAAGCCCTTGGCAACGTTCGCGCACTCGCCAATCCCGCCGCTCTGGCGCGTGAGCTCGCGCTGTCTCCAACTCGGCTGCGAGAGATCGTCAAGGCGGACTTCGGTGTTCCGCCCAGCAAGCTATTGCAATGGTTGCAATTGCTCAGCGCCGCCAAGGCAATGGAGGCGTCGTCCAGTCTCGCTGATGCAGCGGCCGCGGGCGGTTTTGCAGACCAGGCGCATTTCACACGCCGACTGCAACAATGGTTCGGGGTGACCCCTAAAATTGGCCTGTCGGGTTTGGAGGTGTCCGTCGATGATCTCAGCTGATCCCTCACCCAACGCGGATTGGTCGGCGCGCTTGTCTTGCTCAAGACAAGCGATGCGGGCCCTAAGTATATATACGGAGTTACCAATACCCCCTATGGGTATTAACTCATTTTCGAAGCAACGCATCGCTGTCGCACGGATTATGTGGCGGCAACAACCAAAGAGAAGGAAAACACCATGCGCCTCATCCCCACTGGGCACGCCCTATCCATTTTTCTCGCCATCACGTTTACGCTCTGTATCGCATGGGGGTTGGTCGCACCGCCTAGTCTCCACATGCACGGTGCGTGGGAACAGCTCCTACCCGGATTTGAATTCATTTCGGTTTCAAGCTTCTTCCTCGGCCTCATCGAGTCCTACGTTTACGGCTGGTATATCGCGCTTGTCTTCGTGCCGCTCTACCGGCTGTTCAATCGCCAGAAAGCCTAATGCAAGAACTCCATTAAGGATCAGCCGCCCAACCCGGGCGTTGACCTTTAAGAGTGACACTGAAGCCAAACCCCGGAGGGGCGGATATGACCAATACCGATCATAAACATCACGACAATGGACATCATGATCACCACCACGGGGATGATCATGATTGTTGCCATGGTGGCGGAGACGCCGATGCCGGCGCGGACGGCAAATATGATCTCGTCCCGCAGGGCTACTCAGGCACGGTCTATACATGTCCGATGCATCCAAACGTTCGCGACGTCCGAAACTCCGGGTGCCCGATATGCGGCATGGCGCTGGAGCCCGAAGGTGTTGTTGTAGGCGAAGAAGACACCTCAGAACTCGACGACATGACCCGTAGATTCTGGATCAGCGCCATCTTCACTATCCCACTTGCCATTTACGCCATGGGTGACCTGATCCCCGGCAAACCCCTCGAAGGGCTCCTGCCCGCCGGTTGGTCCCAATGGGCTCAATTCGCGCTGGCCGTTCCTGTCGTCCTCTGGGGCGGATGGCCCTTCTTTGTGCGCGGCGTTCGATCGGTACGCACGATGAACCTCAACATGTTCACCCTCATCTCGCTTGGCGTCGGCGTTGCTTTTGTCTTCTCGCTTGTTGCAACCGCTTTGCCAGGCATTTTTCCGCACGCCTTTCGCAATGAGGCCGGCGAAGTCGCAGTATATTATGAAGCCGCTGCGGTGATCACGACGCTCGTATTGCTCGGGCAGGTTCTGGAGCTGCGAGCCCGAAGCGCAACATCGGGAGCCATCCGCGCGCTCCTTGAACTCACCCCGCCAACCGCAAACCGGATCATGGCTGACGGCCAGGAAGAAGAGGTTTCCGTCGACGATGTCCAGAGCGGCGACCGGCTACGGGTCCGGCCAGGCGAAAAAGTACCTGTCGACGGCGAAGTTGTTGAAGGGCGTTCGAATGTCGACGAGTCCATGATCACTGGAGAACCTATTCCAGTCGAGAAAGCAGCAGGCGATCCGATTACCGGCGGTACGGTTAACGGTACCGGATCACTCGTTATGGCCGCGACGCGCGTCGGCGAAGATACAATGCTATCGCAAATCGTACGCATGGTCGCCGAAGCCCAGCGCTCACGCGCGCCCATCCAGAAGCTCGCCGACACAGTGGCCGGCCTGTTTGTCCCGGCCGTCGTCGTAATCGCGATTATCACATTCATCGTCTGGGCGATTTTTGGGCCGCACCCGGCCATGGCTTTTGCGATCGTCAACGCCGTGGCTGTGTTAATTATTGCGTGTCCCTGCGCACTTGGTCTTGCAACGCCGATGTCAATTATGGTCGCCACAGGAAAGGGCGCACAGAGCGGCATTCTGATCAAAAATGCTGAAGCGCTCGAGACGTTTGAGAAAGTCGACACGATCGTCGTCGATAAGACCGGCACTTTGACAGAGGGCCACCCCAAACTTGTGACAGTCGAGCCTGCGAGTGGTCTCGCAGAAGCAGACTTCCTAGCTTACGCTGCTGCGATTGAACGCGGGAGCGAGCACCCTCTTGCGCAAGCCATCGTCAACGGGGCCGAAGAGCGCGGCGCAGCGCGCCTGGAGTCGACTGATTTTGAATCGGTCACGGGAGAAGGCGCGCAGGGCCGGGTCGATGGAAAGCTTTTCGCCATCGGCAACGCCAAGATGATGCGCCGGGTCGGTGCTTTTGACGAAACACTGAAAGCCCATGCTGAAAGCTATCGCCGCGACGGCCAGACGGTGATGTTCGCCGCTCTGGACGGCAAACCGGCGGGCCTGATTGGTGTCGCCGATCCAATCAAAGAAACGACCCCTGAAGCCATAGCCGCCTTGCACAAGGCTGGCATGAAAGTCGTCATGCTGACAGGCGACAGCCTGGCAACAGCACAAGCGGTTGCACGCCAAATCGGCATTGATGAGGTAGAGGCCGATGTGTCACCAGAAGACAAAAACCGGATCGTGCGCGAGCTCCAATCGAAAGGTGCGGTCGTCGCCATGTGCGGCGACGGCATCAATGACGCGCCTGCCCTTGCTCAAGCGGATATCGGAATAGCCATGGGAACCGGTACAGATGTGGCCATGGAGAGCGCCAGTGTCACCCTGGTCAAAGGCGATCTTCGCGGCGTGGCACGCGCGCAGCGGCTGAGCCGCGCGACGATGGGGAATATTCGCGAAAACCTGTTCTTTGCCTTTATCTATAATTCGCTCGGCGTGCCGGTTGCTGCCGGCGTCCTCTATCCGTTCTTTGG
>CAXBKM010000266.1:0-3386 GCA_963976265.1 uncultured Maricaulaceae bacterium | reverse complement strand
TCCAAAAGCAAAACGGCGCGGCCATGATGACCGCGCCGCCTGTAAATGCAAATGTGATTGGCCTAGTTGATCAGGGCCGCCTGAATGGCCTCGAAACGATCAAGGCGCGCCTGTGCGGCCTCGCGCGTGTCGTCGGTTTTGGCATCGGCGACATCTTCGCGGGCATCGGAAATGTCTTTGGCCAGTGCCTCGGCATCTATTGTCGCCAGATCAATCGCTTCAGCAGCCAGCACGGTCAGACCAGCCGGTGTCACTTCAGCAAACCCGCCCAGAATGAAGGTACGGGTTACGTCGCCATCATTGTGGACGCTGATGGCGCCAGGGCGAATGGCCGACATGGCGGGCGCATGATCAGGCAAAACGCCGAAATCACCTTCTTCGCCAGGAACCACAACCATATCGACATCACCGGCAAACAGGCGTTTTTCCGGAGAGACGAGGTCGAAGTGAAGTTTGTCAGCCATTCTCTTGTCCTAACGGATCGCTTAAGCGGCTTCCGCAGCCAGCATTTCAGCCTTTTTGACCGCATCCTCGATTGTGCCAACCATGTAGAAGGCAGGCTCGGGCAGATGGTCATACTCGCCATCGACAATAGCCTTGAAGCCTTTGACCGTGTCAGCGATTGGCACCTGAATGCCCGGTGAACCGGTGAAGATTTCAGCCACATCGAAGGGCTGTGACAGGAAGCGCTCGATTTTACGCGCGCGCGCGACGATCATCTTATCTTCTTCTGACAGCTCATCCATACCGAGGATCGCGATGATGTCCTGCAAGCTCTTGTATTTCTGCAGAATTTCCTGAACCCGGCGCGCGGTGTCGTAGTGCTCTTCACCCACAATGCGCGGATCAAGGATACGCGATGTGGAGTCAAGCGGGTCAACCGCCGGATAAATACCTTTTTCCGAAATCGCACGCGACAGAACGGTCGTCGCATCAAGGTGGGAGAAGGTTGTCGCAGGTGCAGGGTCGGTCAAGTCATCGGCAGGCACGTAAACGGCCTGCACCGAGGTGATCGAGCCCTTCGAGGTCGAGGTAATCCGCTCTTGCAGCGTACCCATATCGGTGGCCAGTGTTGGCTGGTAACCCACAGCGGACGGGATCCGGCCCAGCAGGGCGGACACTTCGGCGCCGGCTTGTGTGAAGCGGAAAATGTTGTCGACGAAGAACAGGACGTCCTTGCCTTCTTCATCACGGAAATATTCGGCTTGGGCCAGACCGGACAGGGCGACGCGGGCACGTGCACCGGGAGGCTCGTTCATCTGACCAAAGACCAGCGCACAACGCGAGCCTTCAGTAGAGCCATCATTGTCAGCCGGGTTTTTGTTCACGCCGGATTCGATCATTTCCCAGTAAAGGTCGTTGCCTTCGCGGGTCCGCTCGCCAACACCGGCGAAGACCGAATAGCCGCCGAACATTTTGGCGATGTTGTTGATCAATTCCTGGATGAGAACCGTCTTGCCCACGCCGGCACCACCAAAGAGGCCGATCTTGCCGCCCTTTGCGTAGGGGCAGAGCAGGTCGACAACCTTGATACCCGTTGGCAGGATTTCAGCCGATGTTGCCTGTTCGGCAAAGCTCGGAGCCGGGCGGTGAATCGGCGCACGAACATCGTGCGGTACAGGACCGGCTTCATCAACCGGGTCACCGGTGACATTCATGATACGTCCCAGGGCGCCAGGGCCGACAGGAACGGTGATCGGGCCACCGGTATCACTGACCGGCGTACCACGCTGCAAACCTTCAGTGGAGTCCATGGCGATGGTCCGGACCGTGTTTTCACCCAGATGCTGGGACACTTCCAGAACCAGTTTCTGGCCGTCATTCTTGGTTTCAAGCGCGTTCAGGATTTCGGGCAGATTGCCGTCGAATTCCACATCGACCACAGCACCGGTGATCTGGACTACGCGGCCTTTGGATGTCTTCGCCATAACGGTCTTCCTCTAAAGGGCAGTCTTACAGCGCTTCCGCGCCGGAAATGATTTCTGTCAGCTCAGTGGTAATCTGGGCCTGACGGGTTCGGTTGTAGACAAGGTTGAGCTTGTCGATGAGTTCGCCCGCATTGCGGGTTGCATTGTCCATGGCGGCCATGCGCGCGCCCATCTCTCCGGCTGCATTCTCCAGAATGGCGGCCAGAATAATGGTGTCGACATAGCGCGGCAGCAGGACTTTGAGGATGTCTTCCTCATCGGGCTCGTATTCATAGGCCGCGCCTTGCAGATCAGGACGCGTCGCATCCTCATCAATGGCGTCGGCGGCCGGGATCAGTGTTTGCGCGCGGGGCTTTTGAGAGATCACCGAAACAAATTCCGATGACAGTGCCTGACAGACGTCAAATTCACCCGCGTCAAACAGATCGCGGACATAAGCCCCGACCGTCGCGGCCAGTTCAGCCGGTTTCGTGTTCTTGTCCGCAGCCAGATCAAAACGCTTGATGATCTTGTCGGCATGCAGGCGCTTCAGGGCGTCATAGCCCTTCTTGCCCACACAGACGATTTTCACCGTCTTGCCGTCGCGCAATAGCGTATTGATCCGTTCGCGTGCCAGACGCGCAATATTGGTGTTGAAACCACCGCACAGCCCGCGGTCCGATGTCATCACCATCAACAGATAGGTGTCATCAGAGCCGGTCCCGGCCAGCAATTTGGGGGCACCTGGCGAGCCAATCATTGAAGTCGACAGATTGGCCATAACCGAGGCCATGCGCTCCGAATAGGGGCGCGCGGCTTCTGCGGCATCCTGTGCCCGGCGCAGCTTGGCTGCGGCCACCATCTGCATTGCCTTTGTGATCTTCTGCGTGGATTTCACGCTGGCAATGCGGGTGCGTAGGTCTTTAAGGCTCGCCATTCGGCTCTCCGGACCGTCCGTTCAAAATCGCTTACGCGAACTTCGCGGTGAAATCTTCCACCAGCGCGCGCAGCTTGTTTTCTGATTCGTCGCTCAGCTTCTTCTCGTCACGGATCGTTTTGAGAAGGTCGGCATGATCGGCATGGATATGGCGCAGCAATTCTTCTTCATACTGACGCACGTCTGAAGTCGCCAGATTGTCGAGATAGCCCCGCGTACCGGCGAAGATGACACAGACTTGCTCTTCCATCGTCAGCGGCGAGAATTGCGGCTGCTTGAGAAGCTCGGTCAGTTTCGCGCCGCGGTTCAGCAAGCGCTGGGTTGCAGCATCCAGATCAGAGCCGAACTGCGCGAACGCCGCCATTTCACGATACTGGGCGAGCTCGCCCTTCATCTTGCCGGCGACTGATTTCATCGCCTTGGTCTGAGCAGCAGACCCCACACGCGACACTGACAGACCGACGTTCACAGCCGGGCGAATGCCCTGATAGAACAGATCGGTTTCCAGGAAGATCTGACCATCGGTGATCGAAATCACGTTG
>CAXBKM010000265.1:0-3394 GCA_963976265.1 uncultured Maricaulaceae bacterium | reverse complement strand
CCACAGCGACCTCAACGCTGCGCGTCTACCAGTTCCGCCACGGCCGCGTATCTGGCAAGGGGGCGGGAGATAGCAGGCGCCGCCCGGCTTGTGAAGTGGGAGATGTCGGCTTTATCAGGCCGCTGCGTTAAACGCGTTCACGTCCGCTGGCCCGAGGATTTCAACCGTCACACGGTCGCCCTGAATGACAATCTCACCGCGTGCAATCGGATGGTTGTTCGCCAATATCCAGATCGGGGCGTCTTCTTCGGTATCGAGCGGGATCACAGCCCCACGCCCCATCCGCAAGAATTGCTGAATCGGCATGGCTGAACGCCCCAAAACAACAGAGAGTTCGACTTTGACTTCACCCAACTGACTCAATGGAACATGCCCCTTCGCACTTGCGTCTTGCGCTTCCAGAGCCAATGTTCGCGGCACGGTGTTTCCGACAGGTTAAGACTCACAGTTTTGATGACAGAAATTCACACAGAATGGACCGTTTCCCCCGGTTTTGTGGCCTATGATGCCGCCGTGACCTTTATGGAGGCGCGCGCCGCAGCGATTGCCGCTGGCGAAGCGCCCGAACTGGTCTGGCTGCTGGAGCACCCACCCCTGTATTCCGCCGGGACGAGCGCCAAGGTTTCTGATCTGCGCGATCCGGACCGGTTTCCGGTATTTCAGACCGGACGCGGCGGCGAATACACCTATCACGGGCCGGGTCAGCGGGTGGGCTATGTCATGCTCGACCTGACGAAACGCGGGCGCGACGCGCGCAAATTCGTTCGCGGGCTGGAACAATGGCTGACCGACAGCGTCGCACCCTTTGATGTGACCGCCGAGCGCCGCGACGGTCGTGTCGGTGTTTGGGTTGAACGCCCCGACAAGGGCGATGGCTTCGAAGACAAGATCGCGGCGATTGGTGTGCGCCTGCGCAAATGGGTGTCATTTCACGGAGTCGCGCTGAATGTCGTGCCCGATCTTTCCCATTTTACCGGCATTACGCCCTGCGGTATTTCTGAAAACCGCTATGGCGTCACAAGCCTGGCGGATCTGGGGAAAACCTCAGATATGACCGAGGTGGATATGGCCATGAAAAAAGCGTTTGAAAGCGTATTTGGCCCGGTCAAAACGGTCGAACCGCCTGTCCTCCCTTAAATAATACGCCCATGAAATTTTCGTGATGGCATTGATTTCTTCTTGCCAACGCCCCTCGAAATCGCTTCACTGCGCAAGGAACATTTCGCGAACATACTAACGAGGGAGAGACGAATGAGTCACGGAAACTGGTACTGGCATGAGCTGGCGACAACGGATACCGACGCCGCCAAAGCCTTTTACACCGAGATGTTTGGCTGGGAATGGCAAGGCATGGATATGGGTGAAATGGGCATGTATCACGTCATCATGCATGGCGGAGAGCCCCATGGCGGCGTCATGGACATGCCCGAAGAGCCGAAAAAGCAAGGCGTGCCGCCTCACTGGATGACCTATATTCAGGTCGATGACGTCGATGCCAGCACGGCCAAGGCCAAAACCCATGGCGGCAACATTCTCGTCGAACCCTTCGACATTCCGAATGTCGGCCGGATGAGCGTTATTCAGGACCCACAGGGCGCGGTCTTCTCGATCATGACCCCCGCCAGCGAATAGCGGCACTTCCTGAGCATGAAAAAGCCCCGGTGGATCGCTCCGCCGGGGCTTTTTTTTAATGCTTGTAGCCTCAAGAGACTGTCGGGGTATCATCCTTCGGGGGTGTTTCACCAACCGGGGCCGCGACAGGTGCCGGCATATCCTGAGGCTGTCCCGGTGCCGGACCGAAGCGGTTGTCACCACTCTCGCCTTGCGAGACGCCCAGCCAGATCGTGTAGACAATCCATATGATAAACCCGATCCCGAACACCATCAGGAGACCGCCTGATGCTGCCAAAGCCGCGACAAGTCCGGCTTCCTCGCTGCCGCCATTGGCAATAGCTGCCATGATCGCGCCACCGGCCATCATGAAGCCGACAATTCCCAAGGCGAACTGAACGCCCCACACCGCAGCGTGCAGCCAGGCTGACTTACCCAGATCATGCAGCCGTTTGCCATATACACAAATCCCGACATAGATCAGCACAAACCAGAGCAGCGTTCCCAAAATGGGTATCCATGTCAGGAACAGATTGGCCCCGATCAGGATCAAAATCCCGATCCAGTAATCCTGTTGCCCGATACGCCCATTGGGGCTGAAGAGTACTTTACCGATATCCATGTCTATCTCTTGGGTTTGATCTAACGCCTAGCTCAACGGATTGATTGAAGCTGCATCCGCCGGCGGTTCACCATAGGCGTTTGCCGCAGGATCGCCCTTAACGAACTGGTTGACGACAAAGGCGAGCCCCAAATGCATGATGATCGAGACGATCAGGGACAGCATGACGCTTTTCATGCGCCAGCCCATGCTGGTGATATTTTCACCGCGCATCGCTGCTGCAAAGGCGTCTCCGACGAAAAGCGGGGTCAGGACCATGGACAGCACAATACTGCCGACAATCATTCCACCGAGCACTGCCAGCGTCCAGATGGCCGCCTTGCCGCCGTCATGTAGACGTTTCGCGTAAATGCAAAACATCGGGTAGAGCAGAACTATCCCGAGAATACTGATGCCTGGAACCAAAATCCCAAGCAAATTGATGATCAACCCTAATACAAGGACGGCTATCGCGCCCTGCATAAGCGTATTCGGTCCGATTCGACCTTCGTGTTTCAGCAATAATCCCTGTAAGCGTGCCATATCCATGGTGATGACCTCCCCTGTTCGCACCAGATGTGTCTAGCGTGAGGCGCGAACAGGGTTGGAGTCAATCGCCATGCGGGCGAATTTCTATTCGGCGACTTCGGGCTTCATCGAGCCGAACCACAGGCCGAAAAGTGCCAACGGTATCCAGAAGCCGAGGAAAGCCGGTGCCAACGTCGCAGCCGCGATCGAGCTTTGACGCTCCGGATCTGCCTCAATCCAGGCCTGGAATTGGGCGTTGAACGCAGGGTCTTGCGCAGCCGTCATCATGTCCTGACCTTGCGATTCCGCGAACTCGCCCATCAATCCCATTGACAGAACGGTGATTATTGCAAACACCGCAATCCCCTTGATCGCGAGGGACGCAAGCACTGGAAGGAAAGCCAGGCCCGTACCGCGTTCCGCGTCACGACGCCGGTTCATAAACAGGAAGAGTACAAACAGCACCATCACGAAGAGTGAGCCGAATGTCACGATCACCGCAGCGACGCCTTCAAAAGGCAATTCCTGCTGCAGCGCCCAAATACGTACAGCATCGAGAATACCAAGGGTTAGCAGACCCGCGAAAAAGGTCGGCGCGTTGGCGCGTTGACCCGGAGTAAAGAATGCCATCAGATTCATGTTGTAGTCCCCAAT
>CAXBKM010000264.1:0-3416 GCA_963976265.1 uncultured Maricaulaceae bacterium | reverse complement strand
GTCGCCTGCAACTGGAAAGTCTATATCGACAATTATCTGGAGGGCTATCACGTCCCCAGCGTGCATCCCGGCCTCAACCAGCTCATCGATATGGATGATTATGAGATTGATCTCTTGCCCGGTGGCTCGGTCCAGCGCTCTCCGGTCAGTGACGACAGCGGCCCCTATGCGGCGGGCGACGCGCTCTATGTCCACATTTTTCCCAACACCATGCTCAACATTCTGCCCGGGCGATTACAGACCAATCGCGTGATCCCCGATGGGCAGGATCACTGCCGGGTTGAATTTGATTTTTACTACGCGCCGGGCTTTGAAAGCCGCGCCGAGGCAGACGATGCCTTCTCTGACACCGTTCAGGATGAAGACCGGCTGATCTGCGAAGAGGTGCAGCGCGGCCTGGCGAGCGGGGCCTATAATCCCGGACGCCTCTCACCGTCACAGGAATCCGCGCTCTGGCACTGGCAGAATTTTGTTCGGGCGAATGATCCGCTCCAGAAAGCCCCTTCATGACAGACACCCCAATGGCGGAAACGCCCGAACTGGCCCCGAAAAAACGCGTTCTGGGCTTCTGGACCTGCTGGTCGCTGACCGTTGGCGTGATGATCGGGTCGGGAATTTTTTTGTTGCCCGCCGTGCTCGCCCCCTATGGCTTGATGAGTTTTGCCGGATGGATGCTGACCGGGGCCGGGTCAATCGTGCTCGCATTGGTGCTTGGGCGACTGGCCTCGCGCACCACACGAACCGGCGGGCCTTATGTCTATGCCCATGACGCCTTTGGTGATTTGCCGGGCTTTCTGGTCGCCTGGGGGTATTGGGCGTCGATCTGGATCGCCACGCCGGCCATAGCGATTGCCTTTGTTGGCTATCTGACCGTCTTCATTCCGGCCCTTTCGGACTCAGCCATGGGACAGGCCGGTGCCGCACTTGCCCTGATCTGGACGCTCACACTGATTTCCATTCACGGCGTCCGTGATGCGGGTTTCGTTCAGATCATCATGACGTTTCTAAAACTCATACCGCTTTTCCTGATTATCGGATTGGGCGTCGTTTCCGGATCGCCGGACAATCTGCCTGCGGTGAATCCGACCGGACAGCCCTTCTTCATCGTGCTGGCAACCACGGCGCTTTTGACCATGTGGGCTTTTGCAGGTCTGGAATCGGGCACCCTGCCCGCCGGGCAAGTCAAGGATCCGCAGAAGACCGTTCCGCGCGCTGTGGTGATCGGCACGATTACCGTCACGCTGGTCTATCTGGCCGCGACCGCCGCCGTCATGATGCTGGTGCCGGCAGAAACCCTGGAAAACTCAACCTCACCCTTTGCCGATGCCGCGCGTGGCTTGGGTGAATGGGGACCGAAACTGATTGCCGTAGGCGCGTTGATCTCCACGGCCGGGAGCCTGAATGGCAATATATTTGGCGGCGGGCAAATCCCGATGGCTGTCGCGATTGACCGTCTGGCCCCGACAATATTCGCCAAGTTGACGCCGGGCGGCTCGCCCTATGTCTCACTCATCGTATCGGCCACGCTCGGCTCGTTATTGCTGATTGCCAATTATTCGGGCGATTTGGTGGATACCTTCACCTTCCTCTTGATGATGAGCACACTCGCCGTTCTGGCGCCGCTGTTTATTTCTGTCATCGCTGAGATCCGCCACTCCTGGCGTTCAGCCAAGGGCTGGGCCGCGCTCGCGGGGCTGGGCGGGCTTTATGCCGCCTTCGCCATTTTTGGCTCCGGCCTCGCCGTGATTGGCTGGGGCGTGCTTCTCGTTCTGGTCGGCATTCCGGTTTTCTATCTCGGGCGCTGGCTCAGCCATCGCGCCTGACGACGACGCGCAGATAATCCCCGCACATTCCAAACCGGCTATACTGGCGCGCAGTTCCGCCGCCCTGGGCAATCCTTATGGTCATCAGCATGGTGGTAATAGTCGTAATAGAAGAAGACCGTTTTCAGGGTGTTTTATGAGACATCACGGCCCGCCCTCTCATCAACGCATAGCCATCCTGACTTAACGCGGTGTCGATCTTGAGGGCCGTCCATGATATCGCCGGTGCCAATCTGACATTTGACCCCTGAACACATGGGATGTGTGCCATGCCCGCTATTGATATCGCCCTGCTGACCGCCAGCTTCGTGACATTTTTCGTCGTCATCGATCCGATTGGCGTTGCGCCGATTTTTGGCGGCCTGACCGAAGGCACGTCCAATGCGCATCGTCGCAAAATGGCGATCAAGTCTGTGCTCATTGCCACCGTCGTTCTGATGGGCTTTGCCTATGGCGGCGAATGGCTGCTTGGCGCGCTGCATATCAGCCTGGACGCCTTCCGGGCGGCTGGCGGGGTTTTGTTATTCCTGCTCGCCCTCGACATGATTTTTGAAAAACGGACCGAGCGCCGCGAAGAGCGCGCGGAAAAACTCAATGATGATGACGAGACTGTCGCCGGCACTCATGACGACATTTCGGTCTTCCCGATGGCCATCCCGATGCTCGCCGGGCCCGGCGCGATTGCGTCCATCATGCTGTTCATGTCCGGCGATGGCGACACCGTGATCGGTCAGGCGACCATTTTGGCCGGTCTGTTCGGCAATCTGCTGATCTGCCTGATCATGTTCATGGCCGTTGGTCCGCTCATGCGGCTCATGGGCGATACGCTGGCCGCGATGATCACGAGAATTCTCGGCGTTATTCTCGCGGCACTCGCTGCCCAGTTTATCTTTGACGGTATCGCGGGGGCCTTGCTGGGCGGTTAGTTCGTGACACGCGCCAGCGTCATCTCCAAAAAAATCGTCCACTCTCCATCACCCACTCGGCGCTCACCCAATTCATGCCAGACTCCGTCTTCGATCGTCGAGACATAGCGCGTTTCACCATAGGGTCCGGCATCAAACCCCCAAGCGAAGCTGTTTTCGCCAATCTCGGGAATTACCTGCAGAGAAAAGCCCTGCATGACCACGCTGCGCATGGCATAGCTGCCGTCACGCTCAGCCCAGATCAGAGCAAAGGCATCATGAACAATTTGCATTTCGCCATCAGGACCGGTCGGCGCCATGCCGCGGCCCTCAAACGTCACGCCGTGGCCGCCAGAACGGGAACGGATGCTTTCATGAACCTCAAACTCGCTACGATCTCCCGTCGGCGTCAGAGTCCATCCCGTCCCATCCCACTCGCCCAGCATGAAGCTGAGCGCGTCGGCAGGATCTGGAGCGGGCTGTGGCATCGCGCTGTCTTGCGCACGCGCCGACTGCAATCCGGCCACCAACAAGACAAGCGCCAAGATTCCGAGAATCAATCGACCCAATGGCCAAAAACGCGAATGGGTATGAAACGGCATAGCAATCTCCTTGGATTTTGTAAAAGTACTTTGTTATTTAAAGCTTAAAGAGTCAAGACCGCCCCAATAGCTGTTTTGGTCCTTGC
>CAXBKM010000263.1:0-3426 GCA_963976265.1 uncultured Maricaulaceae bacterium | reverse complement strand
GACACGCGGATTATGATTCCGCTGCTCTAACCAACTGAGCTACTCCGCCCCAAGGGCCGTCCGCGAGCGGCATTGCCCCCGCGCGGGAGAGCGATATACGCGCCCCGCACCTATCGTGCAAGCCGGTGGTGCGGCTAGAGTGCTGCCGGTTGGGGATTCGCAAAAAACGAGTGGGCGCAGCATGGCAGACACGGCAGAGTTCAAGCGGCGTATCCTCATCCTCTATGCCCATCCGGCCCAGACCCGGTCGCTCGTCAATCGCACGCTGTTTACCGCTGCACACGGCATTGATGGCGTCACGGCCGTCGATCTTTATGGCGAATATCCCCGCATGGACATCGATATCGACCGCGAGCAACAGCGCCTGCGCGACCATGATGTCATCATTTTTCAGCACCCGTTTTACTGGTATTCCACGCCCGCGATTTTGAAGGAATGGCAGGATCTGGTGCTGGAATACGGCTTTGCCTATGGCGAGGGCGGGACGGCGCTGACGGGCAAAATCTTCTTCAACGCACTGACCACGGGCGGGCCGGAAAAGGCTTATACGCCAGAGGGTTATAACCGTTTTACGCTGCGCGAACTTCTGCAACCGCTCGAACAGACGGCGCGCCTGTGTGCCATGGCATACCTGCCGCCCTTTGCGCTGCATGGCGCACGCCATGCCTCCGAAGACGGACGCGCCAATGACCATCTGACGGCCTGGGTCGACCTGCTCAAGGCGCTGCGTGATGATCGGCTGGACATCGACACCGCCCAAAACCTGCCCCGTCTCAATGACGGGCTCGATACGCTGATTGCGAAAGACTGACACCCATGGACGGATTTCTGTTTCAGGCCTTCATCTATCTGACCGCTGCGGTCATTGCCGTGCCCATTGCCAAACGTCTCGGCCTTGGCTCGGTCCTCGGTTACCTCATAGCGGGGATTGCCATCGGCCCCGTTCTGGGTCTCGTCGGCGCAGAAACGCAGGATTTACAGCACTTTGCCGAGTTTGGCGTGGTCATGATGTTATTCCTTGTTGGCCTCGAACTCGAGCCGAAAAACCTTTGGGATATGCGTAAACGCCTTGTTGGCCTGGGCGGTTTGCAGGTCGTTTTGACGGCCGGGCTAATCACCGCGGGGGCGATGGCGCTCGGGGTTTACTGGTCCATCGCCGTCGCCATCGGATTGATGTTCTCGCTCTCCTCAACCGCTATCGTTCTGCAGACACTCAACGAGAAAGGCCTGATCAAGACCGAGGGCGGTCAGGCGAGTTTTTCCGTCCTGTTATTTCAGGATATTGCCGTCATCCCGATGCTGGCTTTCCTGCCGCTTTTGGCGATGCCCGACCTTATGGGCAGTGGCATTGAAGACGCCGCACACGGCGCCGCGGGCGATCATGGCGAAGCCGATAGCGGACATGGCGCCAGCCTGAACCTCGTCGACCAATTGCCCGGCTGGGCCTATGGACCCGTTGTGCTGGCTGCCATCGCGGCGGTTATATTGGGTGGCCATTTTCTAAGCCGCCCGCTCTTTGGCTTTATCGCACGCTCAAAACTGCGCGAAATGTTTACCGCCACGGCGCTCTTCCTTGTGATCGCCATTGCACTCCTGATGACGCTGGTCGGCCTGTCGCCCGCGCTCGGGACTTTCCTGGCCGGTGTGGTGCTGGCCAATAGCGAATACCGCCACGAGCTGGAATCCGACATCGAGCCTTTCAAGGGCTTGCTGCTTGGCCTGTTTTTCATCACCGTCGGCGCGGGCGTAAACTTCGACGTCCTGTTCGGTGATTTTGCAACGATTGCAGGCCTGACAGCCGGTTTGATCGCAATCAAGGCAGGCGTGTTGTTTGGCCTCGCGAAACTCTTCCGACTGCCGCGCCGCGACGAATGGCTGATGGTATTGGGTCTGGCTCAGGCGGGCGAATTTGGCTTCGTCCTGTTGAGCTTCACCATCCAGAATGACGTCATTCCAGCCGATCTGATGCAGACCCTGTCATTGGTCGTGGCGCTATCCATGTTGCTAACGCCACTTTTGTTCATTGCCTATGATCAATTGATCGCCAAACGCATGCCGATCAGCAAGGACACCGGCTCCGAACCCATCGACCAGAAGGGCACAACGATCATTGCCGGGCATGGTCGGTTCGGCCAGATTGTACACCGCATGCTGCGCGCCGCCGGGCATGCAACCGTGGTCATCGAATTGCGCAGCGACTTTGTCGACAATGTCAGGAAGTTTGGCATCAAGACATTTTATGGCGATGCGACGCGGCCCGACCTCCTGCATTCAGCCGGCCTGATGGATGCCAAACAATTTGTTGTCGCGATCGACGACAAGGATGAGATCACGGAACTCGTCAAATTCGTACGCCGCGAACGCCCGGACATTCACATCGTCGCACGCGCCATTGATCGCCATCACGTCTATCAGCTGTATGCTGCCGGCGCGGACGACATGATCCGCGAGACATTCGATTCCGCCGTGCGCGCCGGGCGCAGCGCTTTGGTAGGTCTCGGCGAGCATGAGTTTGAGGCAGAAAAAGCTGCCCGTTTCTTTGTCAGACATGACCGCGAGACTCTCCTGAAACTGGCTGCGGCCTGGCAAGAGGACGTGTCGATCTGGGAGAATGAGGACTATATTGCCATTGCCAAGAAGCAGAATGAATTGATGGACCAAACCATGCGCTCGGACCGCGACCCGCGAACCGACAACGCCATAAATCGGGGTTGGGCGCCGCCGCCGGTTCGACCCGAAGACGCCGACGAAACCGAGACCTGAGATGGACGCCAACGACACCAGAATTGCCGCGGATACTCTGACATCATTTTGTACCGATGCCCTCACCGCATCCGGCGCGCGCGACACCGATGCACGCGCCGTCGCAGGTCAATTGGTCGATGCCAATCTGGCCGGGCATGACAGTCATGGCGCGGGCCTTCTGCCCGCCTATGTCAAACATGCGCGCGACGGCCTGGTTGATCTTGAAATCAGTCCGAAAATAACGACGGATTCCGACGCAATCGTGAAGATCGACGCGAAGGGCGGATGGGGTCGCCCATCCGGCGAGTTCGCCATGGCGCAGGGCGTCAAGGCTGCGCAAGACCACGGCACGGCGATTGTCGCACTCGCGAATGCGCATCATCTGGGGCGCATTGGCGCTTATGGTGAGATCGTCGCTCAAGCCGGTTTCATCTCCATTCATTTTGTCAATGTCACCGATCACGATCCGATGGTTGCGCCCTATCGCGGTACTGATGCGCGCTTTGGCACCAACCCGGTCTGTATCGCTTTTCCACCGACGCCCGCCCGGGCCATGTTTCTGCTCGACATGGCGACCAGCCGCATTGCGCTCGGCAAGGCCCGTGTCGCTGCCAACAGGGGCGACCGCGTCGCTTTTGGCGCGATCATTGATGACAATGGCATGCCCACTGACGACCCGTC
>CAXBKM010000262.1:0-3436 GCA_963976265.1 uncultured Maricaulaceae bacterium | reverse complement strand
TCGACGTCATCTGGTTCTCACTGGACCCGGAAAATCCGAATATCACCGAGGCCCGCGCGGCAAACCAGCCCTGTGGCTGGCTCGACAATACGACACTGATCCTGTTCGACGGGGCGCAAGGTCAAACCATTCTGGATGTCGCCGATATTCCGATTACCATGAATGGAGCCGCCCGATATAATGTGCGCAATGCGCTGGGCGCAGCCTGCCTGTCGCAGGCAATGGAGATCGGAATTGACGCGATCCGAAATGGATTGCGCAATTTTCAAAATGATCCAAAGGATAATCCGGGCCGGTGTAATGAATTCGCCGTCAACGGTGCGCGTGTGTTCGTTGATTTTGCCCATAACCCGCACTCCATCGAAGCAGTAACCTCAGCGATGCGGGCCATTCCGGCGAAGCGGCGCTTTGTCATGCTCAGTCATGCGGGTGATCGGTCAGATCAGGACATTGCAGAAGTCACGGCCAGCGCGCTTGCCATGCAGCCCGATTTCCTGATCGCCAGTGAATTGTCCGATCACTTGCGCGGTCGTAATGAGGGCGATGTAACCCGGTTGATCGTCAGGGCGGCCCGGGCTCACGGCATGACCGATGATCAGGTCCTGCACGCCACATCGCCCGCCGACGGGGCTGCGCAGATTTTGACCCATCTGCAAGACGGTGATTTGGCATTACTGCTGGTTTTGTCAGAACGCGACGCGATTTTCGAGATGCTGAAACGACAGGCAGGCTGAATTTCAGATCGATATTCGGGCATGGGCGCCAAAGGGGGCGATTGCCTGAAATCTTGGGTGATCCAGAAGTGCCCTGAATTCGGGATAAAGGTGCACAAAGGGCAGGAGTCGATGACGCTGCGCATACGCACGCTCCAGCGCGCCCAGGGTTGCGGGCACATCGCCTGATCTTGCGTAGGCAATCGCCAATCCGACCGGGTTCTCACCGGTTTGCAATCGCCAAGTCCAGAATGCTGCCAGCGTGTCTGTCGGCGTCATCGCTGGCACATTGTGGTCTCCCGCGGTCATAATTTGGCGTGCAATACTGGCGGCTTCTGTCAATCGCCCGAGACCCAGCAGAGGTCTCAAACTGCAAGCCAGGGATCGGGCATCTCCGGGCGCGAGTTCGGCAAGTATGGCGCAGGTTTCTAGCGCGGCTTCATGTTGGCCACTAAGCGATTGAGTCCAGGCCAGATCGCTTGTCATCACAGCTGACAGCGGGTCAATTGCCAGCGCCGCACTCAGCTCTTCACTGGCACGATCAGGTTGGCCTGTTGCCAGCAAAAAGGCGGAATATGAGTGACGGATCGTGACATCGCCCGGGTCCAGCGCCAGCGCCTGCTCAAAAAGTGCTGCCGCACGTGTGCTGTCCCAATCATGGGCGAAGGCAATATCCGCCTGCCGCAGGACTGCGCGCGCCAGAGTGGGATCAAGCCTCAAAGCATGGGTTGCGGCCTGCCGTGATGCGTCGATATCTGGCGGCAGATCAGTTCCACCATAATAGAGCGAATCCGCCAGACCCGCCCAGGCCAGCGCGTAATTTTCATCGTGCCCGATTGCGTCGCGAAACAAGGCAGAGGCGCGTTCGGCACTGCCAGGTTGATGCGTTTCATAGAGACTCTGCGCGCGCACATAGGCGGCCAGCGCGGCATCGGACGGATTGTGCAAATTCGACGGTGTAGGCGCTGAAAAATTAAAGGCGCCCATGGCCCACAAACCTATGGCCACCGCCAATACCGTTACCGAAGCCGCCAAAGCACCCACAAACCCAATTCGCGGCAAAGCAGGAACGGGACTTTTCGCTGTGACCTCAGCGACAAAAACATAGCCATGTTTTGGAACGGTTTTGATGAATATCTCGTCGGAATTTTCGCCGAGGATCTGGCGCAAATCGCGGACACACCCATTGATTGCCAGGTCGTAGGCCACATGACGATCTGGCCAAAGGCTGGACCGGATGGTTTCGCGTCGGACCAGCTCACCTGCATTGTCGAGCAGAAGCGCCAGAAGCTCAAAACGTTGCCCGGTACAGGCAACCGAATTTCCATCGCGCATCAATGTCTTGTTACGCGTGTCGAGCTCAAATGCGCCGAATGTATAGACAATCGGTCGGGTTATGCTTCGGTCGGTCATCACTCACCACAATGCCAGTCCGAGCGTACTTTGTCAGGCCATATATGGCCCTGCATTTTTTTCTCACTTTTCTTCCATTCGAATGGAGCTGGGCCACCCCATAGTTTCCTGCTCTCGCACACAAACAGCAGCGTGCGTTTGTCAAATTGCAATCAGGAAACCGGAACATGCCCAAGCCATCCAACCGCATCTCGCCCCGACTATATGTCATCACGGCGGTGGTATCCCTGGGCCTCTCGGTCGTTGCATCCGGCGCGTCATTTGCGATTCAGGTCACCCCGTCGCCTCTCAATCTTGACGCTTTCGAGGGTTATGAGAACTGGCCGATGCTGATGCCCGATACTGACAGGTTCAATCGGGGCGAATTCCCGGACCTGCGTATTCGATATGATGCCCAATTCCCCGGCCCGGAGGGGCTCGGCGGCCCGTTGGTTGATACCGAAATGGTGCTTGATGTCATCAATGGAAATTTTCGAAGCACACCCACGCTGATGATCCAGTGGACATCGACCGGCCAGTCCGATGGTGGTCTGTCGAGCGGATCTATCGATCACCTGGTTGTTGACCGGGCCACCAATCGTTTACTGCACAGAATTCAGGCTCAACCCCCGGCCTTCGGCGACTTTCAATGGACGGGCGCCTATCGCATTATTGGATTTCAACCGGACAGCATTGCCAACATGCTCGTATCGGAACGTGGTGAAATTCAACTCACCGAACTGGACGATATCAGCCCGGATACAATCGACTTTGCAACACTGCAATTCTGGCTGCCCTTTATCGAGCTGGAAGCCGGAATGCGCTTCCGCGTGCCTGTTTATCGCTACCCGCTGAACGAGCTGGACGGTCTCCCCGTCTATGTTTCCGGTCGCGAAATTGTTCTGGACGCGCACGGCGAAGACCACGACGTCTGGAATGTGCAGGTCATGTCCATTGGCGGCGGTGCCCTCACTGAATTCTGGATCACCGAAGATGCCCCCTATTTTCTGGGATGGGACTATCGCCTCGCGGCAACAGGGCAACGCGTCACCCGAATGCGGTACCAGTCTCACTGGACCTTCGATCAGTGAGCCCCTCATCAAACCTCATACAGGAGATTCCCATGATTAAGTCCTTTCTCATCGCAATGGTGATGCTGACCGCCGGGTTCAGCACCGCACAGGCCCAGAACAATCACGCGGCCTGGGAGGCGCTTCGCGCCTATGATGGTGTTTGGCTCAGTGATGTGCGGACGCGCGACGATGGGTCCACCTTCCAGTTTCGCTACACTCTGGAACCGTATGATAGTGCCGACACAATAGTTGAAATGA
>CAXBKM010000261.1:0-3440 GCA_963976265.1 uncultured Maricaulaceae bacterium | reverse complement strand
GATTGGGGCCAGTGTCTACTTCACGCTGCCGGGCGAGCCGCCACCAGACTTGCCAATGATCCTGACCGGCCTGGCCGTCGCGGCTCTAATTCTGGCAGGTATTTTTCGCCGCCGCCAATACGCGCTCGTCATTCTGCTTCTTGCTGCCTTCGCTCTGGGCGGCTTCATTCATGGACAAAACAGAACCTATGCGCGCCAGGCCCCGATTGTTCCTGACACTGAGCGGGCCAGCGAGGTCACCGGGTGGATAGAAAGTGTTCAGCGCAGCACGTCGCGAGAGCGTCTGATCATTCGCGTGATTGGTATCTCAGGCATGGATGAAGCGCCGGAACGCGTTCGCGTATTGGCAGGGCGTGGAAGATTTCGGCCTGGCGATGCTGTGCAGTTTCGCGCTGTGCTGGGGCCGCCGCCTCGGCCAGCTTCGCCTGGATCCTATGATTCCGGATTTGCCGCGTATTTTTCCGGTATTGGCGGAACGGGCTTCGCCGTCACCGACCTGATCGGGATTGAGTATACTCAAGAGCGCCGGGCGCGCGGTTTTGCCCAATGGCGTTGGGGCATTGCCGAACGAATTCGGGCACGTGCATCGCCCGATACTGCCGGGATCGCGTCCGCGCTGCTTACCGGTGATCGCTCCGGCATCTCACCGGAGCATGCCGAAGCACTGCGGGCTACGGGTCTGGGACATATTCTGGCGATCTCCGGCCTGCATATGGCGCTGTTTGCGGGCGGCATTTTCTTTGCGATTCGCGCGGTATTTGCGGCGATTGAGCCCTTTGCCAGACGCTTTGATCCGCGCATCCCGGCTGCGATTGGCGCTCTGCTGGCCGCTCTCGCCTATCTGGTCATTTCTGGCGCAGCGATCCCGACCCAGCGTGCCTTCATCATGACAACGGCAATCCTGTTGGGCGTGCTGTTCAGCCGACGGGCGCTATCTATGCGCTCTGTCGGATTTGCGGCCTTTCTCGTATTGTTGTTCCAACCTGAAAGTATCGTCACGCCTGGCTTCCAGATGTCGTTTGCGGCCACGGCGGCGCTTATCGCAGCCTTCCAGCTGGCGCGGAATTATCAACCGGCCAGCCCCTCGCGCGGATGGTTCTTGCGATTTGGCAACGGGTTTTTGGCGATTGCGTATTCGTCCCTGATTGCGGGATTGGCGACAGCCGGATTTGCAGCCTTTCACTTCAATCGCCTGGCCGCCTTTGGGCTCATTGCCAATCTGGCAGTGATGCCGGTGTTTTCGCTGATCGTCATGCCTGCAGGGGTTATGGCACTAATTTTGATGCCAGTCGGATTGGAGGGACCGCCGCTCTATGTGATGGGGCTTGGTCTCGACTGGGTGATCTGGATTTCGTCAAGTATCAGCCAATGGCCCGGTGCTTTGACACCGGTCATTGCCGGTCCTGGCTTGTCTCTGCCGATCTATTCATTCGGTTTCGTCGCGCTTGTCGCCGGTCGCGGCCTGGGCCGTTTTATCGGGGCAGCGATCATGTTGTTGGGTATTATGGTCTGGACGTTCAGCACACCGCCCGACGGCTTGATCACCGACAGCGGTGTTGTCGTAGCCCGCTATGATCGTCTCGATGGTGAATGGGGTAGCAGCGCAACACGCCGATCAAGGTTTGCGGCACGCGTATTCATGGAACGCAGCGGTAACCGCGGCGCACGTATCGCCCAAGGCATGATGTGCGATACGCATGGCTGTGCCGGAGGCATTAATGGCCTGACCATTGCGGTGCCCGACGATGATGAAGCCCTGGTTGAGGATTGCCAAATCGTCGATCTTGTCGTGACACGGCTCAATGTTAATCGCGCCATGCGTGCACGTTGCCCGGCTGAGCTTATTGATGCCGTCGATCTCTCAGACTCTGGTGCCAGAAGTTTCTGGATTGAAAACGGTGTTATTACGCGCTGGCAGAGTGTCGCCGATGTCAGGGGCGATCGCCCCTGGACATGGTCAGAATGGCCTAGTGATAACGCCGAATAAGGCCCACGAGTCGGCCTTGAACCTGAACGCGGTCGGGACCAAAAATACGCGTTTCATAAGCCGGGTTGGCCGCTTCAAGAGCAATCGACCCGCCCTTGCGCCGCAACCGTTTGAGGGTGGCCTCTTCATTGTCGACCAGAGCAACAACAATATCGCCGGTCGTGGCGGTATCACAGCGCTCAATAACGACAATATCACCGTCCAGAATTCCGGCATCGATCATGGAATCGCCGTCAACTTCCAGGGCAAAATGCTCACCGGAGCCCCCCGCGATACCGGCGGGCAATTGGAGCCGATCGGTTTCATGCTGGATCGCCTCAATCGGAACACCGGCAGCAATACGGCCCAGAACAGGAATATCCATGCCGTGCCCGTCGTCATTGCTGGAGCGATTGAAATGGCCGCGAACTACATTAGGCCCAAGATCGCCTTGATCAGGTGTCGCCGATTCCGGCATTTTCAAAACTTCCAGTGCGCGCGCCCGGTGAGCCAATCGCCGAATGAATCCACGTTCTTCCAGGGCGGTAATCAAACGGTGCACACCCGACTTTGATGCGAGTTCAAGAGCATCCTTCATTTCGTCAAAAGAGGGTGACACACCGGTTTCAGCAATACGGCGGTGGATGAACAATAAAAGCTGGTGCTGCTTTTTTGTGAGCATGACGATTTCCTTCCGGCGACCGGGAGAACAAAACATAAACCTGTACCGATGTTCTATGAGTGTTCCGCGTAAACGTCAAGTTAATGCGGGGCCGTTGAGGAGGGACTTCGTTGCAGCGGCGACATCGCTTTGCCGCATAAGGCTTTCGCCGACCAGAATACCCCTGGCTCCGGCTTGTCGGACACGAATGACGTCCTGATGCGTTGCGATGCCGCTTTCGGCGATGGCAAAGTGTGATTCGACAAACCGCGGTGCCAAATCCTCGAACACCGACAATGACGTCTCGAAGGTTTTTAGGTTGCGATTGTTTACCCCCAGCAATGGGGCATCAAGTTGCAGGGCTCGGTCCAGCTCTTCGGCGTTATGGGTTTCAATGAGGGCATCCATTCCATATTCGCGCGCTGTAGCAAGGAGTTCGGCAGCCAGTGCATCGTCGACGCTCGCCAGAATGATCAAAATGGCATCGGCCCCCAGTGCGCGTGATTCAACGATTTGCCAGGGATCGAGCATGAAATCCTTGCGCAGGACGGGGAGTGTGCAGGCATTGCGCGCCAGGCTCAAATAGCTGTCATGGCCCTGAAAGCTCGGCGCATCGGTCAGAACAGACAGACAGGCTGCGCCGCCGGTCTGATAGGCGCGGGCGAGGGCAGTTGGATCAAAGTTCTCACGGATTAAACCCTTGGACGGGCTGGCTTTCTTGATTTCGGCAATCAAGGCCATTTGGCCCGTTTCAGATTTTTTCTGCAAGGCGTTTAAAAAGCCGCGCGTGGGGCTTGCGGCTTTGGCCCGCGC
>CAXBKM010000260.1:0-3464 GCA_963976265.1 uncultured Maricaulaceae bacterium | reverse complement strand
ATTCCGCTTTGACGTCATGTCTTCACGTAATTGTGGCTTCTCATCCGGCCGGGCTCTCGGCCACACTGTTCAGCGAGGTCAGGTTGATGCGGAGACCAGAAAGATGATGGAATTACTGATCGCTGCGACTGTGTTCATGGCACAAGAGCACGCTGACCGGACTTGGGATGATGTCCTGGGCACCGAGATAACCGAAGACTGGCAGGGCGAAGAACATCGCCAGTATGATTTCTGGACCGGGCTGGGCGAGGGCAATTGGCGCCCGCGGGCTGAAAATTCCCTGTTTCATGTCGAAGAGGGACGCCGGATGCGTCATTACGTATTTCCGGCGCTCGACGGCAAAGCCATAATCGAGATTGCTGAACCCAGAACAATTGAGCCGGATGTTGCAGGCGGTCGCGGTTTTTCGATCCGCTATTATGACGAGTCCAGGGAGCGCTGGGTCATGGCTCAGCACTGGCCCAATCCCAATTTCGATGGTGTCGCATTCCTCGACCAGCTCACAGGCGAGGAACATCACGGGCGAATCGCCGTCTACAGTGCGGATATGCGCCAACAAACACCGGAAGGAAGGCCGCAGATCCGCCGGTATCAGTTCTCGGATATCCGCGATGACGGTTTTCGTTGGGACGGCGCCAATACCGCTGATGGTGGTGCCAGCTGGAGCACCTGGATGGTGGTGGATTTTCACCGTCTCGGTGACATGCCTGACCTGCCGCCGGTGACCGAAAACTGGCCGGGCTATTCGCAAGGCCTCTTGTGCACTTCAGATCCCCATGGTGCTCTCGACGGGTTGGTGGGTCAATGGGCCGGAGAGGTGACGGCCGCGGACGGGTCGACCGAGCCGGCATCCTTTACTGCCGGGCACATGATTGATGGCTGCGCCGTCGCGGGCGTCATTGAACGTCCTGAATCGAACTATCGCGGGCTTCTGGCGTGGAGTTATTCTCCGATATTCGATCGCTGGGTGGCTTTTTACCTCAATAATCAACCAGGTGTCCCGCATCTCTATTTTGCTGCAACGGAGGCGGGCGAGGGCGCGTCCTTCTACAACGTCGCAGACGCTCGAATCCAAGATGAAACAACCGCTTACGTGTCGGGAATCGGTGGCAGCGAAGAGGAAGCGTTCGCACGAACTGTTTGGGAGCGTTTCGACGAAATGACACTGATCTGGCGCGTGGAATCGCGCCAAAATGTCGATGCGGAGTGGTCGCCCTATCTGACGTATCGCTTCACCCGCCGCACTGACTAGCGCGTCAGGGCGACATTGCGACCCGTATCGAGCGCGATCTGGTAGCCCCTGGACAATGCCAGCGCGACCGGGTCGCGTTCCTCGTTGGAATAGAGACTTTCCAGTAGGAGAATGGACGGCCAGCGATCCTGCGGCGCTTCGTCAAAGAAGCGGGTTAGGATCCGCATTTCCGCACCTTCAACATCAATCTTGATCGCGTCAGCTCGCTCAACTGAATTTTGATTCATTAATTGTAACAATGTGATGGCGCTAACCGTGATCTCGCTACCCGATGTGATCAGGCCGCTTTCCCCACGATTGGAGTCGTTGACATGAAACGTCACCTCGCCCGGAGCATCGCTGATCGCGACATCACAAACTGCGACGGATGAAAGGTCATTGGCCGACAAATTGAAACGCAATCGGCGCAGCATTTCCGGTTGCGGTTCAACCGCGACGAAACGGGCCGTTGTCGGGGCTTGAGTGGCGAGGTGGAGCGTATAGACGCCGCAATTGGCACCAATATCGATAAAATTGAAGTCCGTACCCACATGTGCGCTCAAAAATGCGAGCTCGGCTGGATCAAAGCGCTGCGGGCTTACCAAGGCCCGTTTTTCACTGAGATTATCCCGCGGGTGCAGGCGTGCCCTGAAGCCCAGGGTCTCAATATCTGTCATTGCAGGTGACAGCCACATTGCCAGACGTGCCAGGGCTGCATTGCCTGTTGAGCGCGCGGCTGACAGGAGGGCTCCATACAAGCCTTTGGGACTGTACACGCCCCATTGTTGTGTGGTCGATGAAGTCATTGCCTTGTCCTAACGGTATTGGCGCGGCGCGGAAACCGGATTCTAACGCTCTCGCAGCCAAAGGCTCGTCAGGATTTTGAGACCTTCAGTCACCGTGGCTCCATGGTGCAGGGTTTTGGGATCACCCGCGCCGCCATTGTCGACATTGTCGAAGGCGACACCGTCTCCCGAACGTCCGTTCCAGGACAGGCTTAGACGCGGAAAGATCGTTTCGCCTCCCACATGCATATCGACGATCTTGATGAGTGATGTTGCGATGCGCTGACCACGTGCTGCGAGGTCAGCACTGGCAATCGCGCCATCCTCAACAAGAAAATCGAAATGCGCCTTGTATTCGTCGCCCGGTCGGTAAACCAGAACGGTGAGGGGTTCGCCCTGCTCATAGGTACAGTCGGCCATCCAGGCCATCTTCCATTTTACGGCCCAAAGGACGATATCCATCGCGCTTTCGGGCAGTGTGGCCACCAAGGACCGTCGATAGGGATCCTGGATTGTCTGACCGGTGCCAGGGTCAAAAATCGACGCCGGTTGCAGGAAGGGCATGCTGCCGGCAGCCAGATATTCGGCGACTTCCACCGGAACAATTTGCTCGAATCCCGCAATACGGGGCGCTTGAGACAAATTCGCCGATGCACCGGAAGGCGACAAGAGTGCCGTCACAAGCGCGCCCGAATTCGTGCGTTTTGGCGGTTTTGCCGCGTGTTCACAAACCGGAAGATCAACCAGGCCCTTGCTCAGTATATCTGCGAACGGATGTTGAGCCTGCGCCAGACGCGAACTGCGCGCTTTAATATGGGCGCTGACGGTCTCGTCGATAATCGCCATCCGGCACAGAGCGGCTAGGGCATGGATGGAGCCGAGCGCCTCGGCCTTATCCAGCCAGCGACGCCCTGCATTCGCATCTCCAGCCATTTGGTGTATCAGGCCAATCTCCGCCATGGCCATCTGATCATCTGCGTCTGCACGGGCCAGGCGGTGCTCCATGGCCGCGATCGGGTCGGCGAGCGTCCCAAAGCCTATGGCTTTCAAATAGGCCCACTGCCGGGCGAGAGGCGCCGACCCGGCGGACTGGTCAATGGCGTCCCACGCGGCCACTTTTGCAAAGTCAGGCGCGCTCCGTTCGCTCGCCATCTGGACCATCAGGAGTGCGGCCTGAATGTCGCCGGCCGCGGCCGCATCGCTCAGTGCTGAGAGAGCGTCACCATGCTTGCCGGCTTGCCAATCCTGGACGGCAGAATGGATGATGTCTGCTTCGGTCAGTGTAATGGTCCTTAATTCAGTGTCCGCAACAGCTTATCTGTTGACGCCATCGCCTGCAGCCCTTAACTAGCCGCCCTTCGCCTGACACTACAACAGGCGATCTGACGCGGGGTGGAGCAGTCCGGTAGCTCGTCAGGCTCATAACCTGAAGGTCGTAGGTTCAAATC
>CAXBKM010000259.1:0-3507 GCA_963976265.1 uncultured Maricaulaceae bacterium | reverse complement strand
ATGCTGGATTATTTCACGCGTGATTTGGGGGTCGATATCACCGACGAATATTCCGTGATTGATATCCCGACCTCGCGCGGCTGGGACCGCTCCACCGGTCAGGGCGCGGCCTACACCAATGTTGGGCCCTGGCTGGCGCGCGCGATGCGGCAGAATAATGATCTCGATGTGCTGGTCGCGCAGGGCTATTACGATCTGGCAACACCGTTTTTCGCCGCCGAGCTGATGTTCAATCAGCCGGGCTTTGATCCGGACCGGGTTCACTTCCGCTATTATGAATCCGGGCACATGATGTATGTGCACGAACCGTCACTCGAAGAGGTCGCAGGGCATGTGCGTGCGTTAATCCGCGACGAGCTGCAGGACTAACGCGCCTCGCGCACCCTGTCACACAGCAGCCAGGCCAGGAATGCGACCAGCGAATAGAGCATGATCGCCATCGGGCCGAATTGCTGCGCCGTTTCCGGCGGCGGCGCAAAAAAGCTGATCGAATAGAGGCCGACCAGCAGTGCCCCGAATATCCACGGGCTGATCTTGCCAAACGCCGTTTTGGCCCGAGTTGCCGATAGATAGACAAGGAGCCCGGCGATCAGGACGCCAAACTCCAGCGACAGGGCGACCGGCTCATTATTCCACAAACCAAAACCAACTTTCGGACCGCCCGGCCACAGGGCGAGATCTGGCACATGAACCAGCAGATCCAAAAGCCAGTGAGAGAATACCGCCATGCCAACAATTATGGCTCCGGCCCGTTTTTGGGTTCGCGCGAACAATGACCAAATTCCGCCGAGCACGACCGACCAGACCAGCGCCATCACGAGCGAATGCGTCCAGGGCATATCGTAAAGGTCAAGCGGGCTGACTTCGGTAAATCCCGGCTCTATTCGGACATTCTCGATACCGAAATAGACAAAGGTGCCCCAAAGATAATCGAGAAACTGCACCGCCACGCACAGCACCCACACCGGAACCGTTTTCGCAAATCGTGGTCCGGCCAGTGCCGGTCCATAATGACCTATGAACATTGTCTTCCCCCTCTATTCGCCCTCGAAATGCACCAGGCTGGCGACCGGCACGCCGAGCGCTTCGATGCGCTTGGCACCGCCCAGATCAGGCAGATCCACAACAAAGGCCGCGCCGACAACATCCGCGCCTGCACGGCGCAGCAGCTTGATCGCCGCCTCGGCGGTGCCGCCTGTTGCGATCAGATCATCGACCAGCAATACGCGGTCGGTTTCCTCAACGGCATCGACATGGATTTCGATAGCATCAGAACCGTATTCCAGCTCGTATTCCTCGATCAGTGTACGGTGGGGCAGCTTGCCCCGCTTGCGAACCGGCGCAAAACCCACGGACAATTGATGCGCGACAGCGCCGCCCAGAATAAAGCCGCGTGCTTCGACACCGACGACCTTGTCGATCTTGGCACCGGCCCAGGGTTGGACGAGTTGATCAATGGCAGCGCGAAACGCGCGCGCATCGGTCAGCAAGGTTGTGACATCGCGAAACTGAATGCCCGGCTTGGGATAGTCGGGAATCGTGCGGATGGCGTCGCGAATTATGTCCATGGGTCAACGGTATCCGGCTGATCTAGTAAAAAGGAGCCTCAAAGGTTTCATCCAGAGCGGCCTTGCGCCACTCCTGATAAACCGGATCGGCGAGCAGCGCATCTACATAGGCGCGTGATTGTGTGGAAATCGGCACCTGATAGGTCTCGAACCGTGTCGCGACGGGCGTGAAAAACGCATCAGCGATCGACCAGTCCCCAAAAAGGAAAGGCCCATCGCCCGTCTTCACGTCGGCCCAGAGCTGTTCCATGGCCTCAATATCGGCCCAGCACGCCACCCCCATCGAAAACGGGCTGACAGGGCGCTGCAAATCCATGCCCAGCGTTGCACGCAAAGCAGAAAAACCAGAATGCATGCTCGCCGTCGCCGCGCGGGCGCGCGCCCTGAGCGTCGCATCTGATGGCCAGAGGCCGGGTGCCTGTTCGGCCGCCCATTCGCAAATCGCCAAAGAATCCCAGATCACAACGCCGTCGGCGTTCAGGACAGGCACCGTACCGACTGGAGACGCCGCTTGCAGGCGCTCGCGCGTGTCATACCGGTCCAGCGGCACAAGCTCTTCGTCAAAGGCAATCCCGGCTTTTTTCAAAGCCAGCCAGGGCCGCATTGACCAGGATGACAGGCGTTTATTGCCGATCAGCAGTGTCATACCCATCGCCGTCAATTCTCCAGCAATTCGGCCGTTCGCGCGCGTGTCAGCGCGATCTGGCAGTCACGTTCCAGATCATTCCCGCCATCGCCCATCAGCAGTAGAGAGGCACGCCGCGCGCACTCCGCATCGCGATAGCTGACCCATGCAGCATGGGCCGTGTCCAACGCGCTGCGCGCATTGGCAAAACCGGGAAAGTCAGCGTCGATTTCATCGGCTTCCTGACGTGCGGCATCCAGCGCGGCGTCCAACGCATCTTCACTGTCATCCAGCAAATCGCGCAGGCAGTCAGCGCGCGCATCATCGTCGCGCAAATGCTCGGCGCACTCGACAGAAGGGCGAAAGTCACGCTGCAGGGTTTGCGGTGCGTCCTGCGCGGCGAGAAGCGCCAGAAAAACGATGGATGACAGCATGTGCATTGGTCTCCGAAATTATCAAAAACTCGTAGATGACGCGGCCTACCGCGTCCAGCAGCCACCTGTTCATTGATAACGCGGGGATTAACCGCGTTTGGACGAGTTTGCGTTACTGGCGCGCAAGATTGGTATGACCACTGGGAATGGCAACATCACGCAAAGCCCCATCCAGAACCGCCAGGAAACCGCCATCCAGTCCCAGCGCAAGAGCGCGATTGTCCTGAAGGTCGTTGGCATTTGTCACCCGCCCCAGATTGAGCGCGATAACCGATACCTGCCCACTGACCCGCGCAACCAAAGGCGCTCCGGACTGTCCACGCGCCGAGCCGCAATTATGGATAAAAACACGTTGGCCATTGTCGACGACCCGCGAATTGAGATTGAGACGGCAGTCGGAATTGGAAAAATGCCGGCCAAACATCGCCACAGCCAGCACGCCGCGGTCGACGCTTTCCAGCGTGACCACGGGCAGGCGCATAATCGTTTCCGTGATTGGCCGGTCGGTTGTAACTACAGCCCAATCGTGGCTCGCGCCGCCCATATGCTGGGAATTGGCAATGCGATGAATGCGGTAGCGCCCCCCCGATGGCGTTACAACCCAGCATTCCTGGCGACGCGCTTCGGCATCGTAATTGCCAACGCCGTGCCCGGTCGTGACAACAACATCGCCGCGCCGATTATCGCTGGGCCCTTCAACGACAACACCACTGGAAACAGTTGCGCGATTGGAATCCCCGATCCGGCAATAGATCGACACCATCGCATCGGCCGCAATATCAAGATCGGACTCCAGCAGCGCCCGAAAATCGGAGGCTCTGGAATTCGGGGCGCAAAAAAGCACCAGCGCCAAAATGGCGAACCCTACGCAAACTCTAAA
>CAXBKM010000258.1:0-3512 GCA_963976265.1 uncultured Maricaulaceae bacterium | reverse complement strand
CAGGAAGATCAGCGCCGAAACGATCTGACCGACAAAGCGCGGCAATCCGCCGACTGGAAGTGTGCGCGCATAATCCTCCCATTTGGATTCGCGAGCCTGCGAGATGCTCACGCCGAACTGGAAGAAGCCGATGCCAATCACGGCAAAGGCGCTCCATGACGCCAGCAGAATGGGGGCGTATTCCGGGTTGGCAAGCGATGGCGGAATACCGAAAAACGAGTAGAGCAGGGCCGGGAAGACAACGAGCGGTATCCAGTAGGCGGGCGTGCGGATCAGCGGCACAAAGGCGGCCGATATATAAGTGGCAAATAATCTCATGATGACACCTTCAGCAACTCGTTGACGGCGCTTTCCAGCGAGGCGGGAAGAACCTCCAGATCGCGAAACTCCAGACCGGATTTTACGAGAGCCCTCACGCTTTCATCGGCGTCTGAAGATAGATAGGTGTGACGCTCAGCGTCGCTGGTCGCATGGCGTGCGGCGGTCAGATCCGGCGCATTGGCCGCCCTGAACCGGATAACGCGAACCTGAACGGCGCTGCGCACGTCATCGACTGTGCCAGACCGCAATATCTTGCCCTCATTGATCAGAACGATCCGGCTGGCGATGGCTTCGGCTTCATCGAGATAATGCGTGGTCAGGAATATTGTCCCGCCCCCTGCTTTGAATTGCTGGATATAGCGCCACATTCGCTGCCGGGAATCGGAGTCGATACCAGTGGTCGGCTCATCGAGAAAAACAACGCGCGGCCCGCCACAAAATGCAAGTGCGACGGCCAGTTTGCGTTGCTGCCCGCCGCTCAACGACACCGCCATGCGATTGAGGTTGGGCTCCAGGCCAAAAGCCTCAATCAGGGCATCGCGCGGCGCGGGTTCAGCATAATGCTTGCGGGCGAAATCAAGAATCTCACCGGCCTTCATCGCATGGGGGAATGACGCCTCCTGCGGCGTCACACCGATGGTCAGGCGGCTGGCTGGCGAACGGGGATTTCTGCCGAACAGGCGCGCTTTGCCCTTTTGGGCGCGTTTCAGCCCGGTCAGCAGACGGATCGCGGTTGTTTTGCCCGCACCATTGGGCCCCAGAACTGCCAGCGCGGTGCCCTCATCAACTGTTAGCGAAACATCGTCCAGCGCCTTCACAGCGCCATAGGTCATGGTCACATTTTGTAATTCTGCAATGGGCATGACCATCGTCCTTCTTCCTGACACTCCACATAAAAGTACTTTATATATTAAAGTATCAAATACGGCATCAGAGTCAAGGCAAGTTCCATGGATCTTGAAATGGCTGTCGTTTTGGGCCTGCCGCCGAGTGGGGTCTGCGCCTGGCAAGCGTCAGAAAAACTCGACCTCCAACGCTAAGGGCGACAGGCAAGCTGGCGAATACTCTCCCTCGCGCGCCTTGATGACGGTACCGGTCGATGAAGGCGGGATATTTCAGGCAGGACGAAATGGCGGTTTGGCCAGATGTTCAACCAAACCGCCAGATCGATCTCGGACGATTGCTCCAAACAGCAGTCTCCATGCGCAAATAACAATCGCCCATTTGGGTGGTTGGCGGCTATATTGCGCGCGCAGCGCTTTGCAGGGAAATTCATGACGGACGTCCGACGATCAGCATCCAGAAATACGGCGCCGGGCGATGCGGCGGCAAAGCTGAGGCTCACCCAAAGGCTGGGCTATGGCGCGGGCGATATGGCGTTTTTGCTGGTTTGGCAGGGCAGCGCGCTGTTTTTGCTGTATTTTTATACCGATATACTGGGTCTATCGCCATATCTGGCCGGAGCAATCTTCCTGTCGGCGATGGTCTGGGATGCGATCTCCGACCCGCTGATCGCCACTTGGGCCGAACGCCGGGCGGCAAGAAGCGGGCGCTATACGCCGATCATCGCCTGGGCGGCCCTGCCTATGGGGGTCAGCTATGCCATGATGTTTGCGATTCCCTTCAGCGCGCCCGTTCTGATGGCGATCTTTGCCCTGGTCAGCCATCTGGCCTTTCGGACCGCTTATACCTTTGCCAGCATGCCCTACAACACGCTGCCCGCGCGTCTGACCGCCAATAGCGACGAGCGCAGCACGCTGTCGGCCCTGCGGCTAATTGGAGCGGCGCTGGGCGGTTTCACCGCTGCAATCGCGACGCCCGCCATTGTAACCAGCATGGCCGCGCAAGGCGAAGCCATGGGCTATCAGACCGCCGCGCTTTTTGCGGGCGGTCTTGCCGCGCTTGTCTTGTTTGTATCGAGCCAATCGGTCGGCGAAACACTGATCGTTCAGCCCTCACCGCGAACGTCACACTACTGGGCAGACTTCAAGGCCATGTGGACCAGTGCGCGCGGCAACACGCCCTTCCTGCGCCTGCTCGGCGTGATGGCGCTGGCGACAATCGGATATGGCTTCTTCACCAGCAGCCTCTTGTATTTTGCCCAGCATGTCTTGCAGCAACCCGGTCTGGTCACGCCAATTTTGGGGCTTTCAGCGCTGGCAACGCTTCTCTCCGCGCCGTTATGGTCGGTCCTGGCGACCCGCACCTCCAAACGCACGGCGCTGATTATCGGACTGGGCGTGGCCGCGCTCGGTTATTTGTTGTTTGGATTGGCACCGGCATCGCAAATGTTGTGGATACTGGGCGCAGCCGTAATTGCGGGAATTGGCGGCGCGGCGATCCCCGTCATGCTTTGGTCCATGCTGCCCGACACAATTGATCATGCCCACGCCCGGACCGGCACCCGCATCGAAGCGCGCAGTTTTGGTCTGATGACCTTTGTTCAGAAAACGATGGCGGGTCTGACGGTTTTGATGGCAGGCGGCCTGCTCGGCCTAACCGGGTATTCAGCCAACTCAGATCCATCGCCAGATGCCCTTGTGACGATCGAAGCCATGGTGGCCTGGCTGCCTGCAATCTTCATGCTCGCTATCATCGCCGTGATACGGCTCTATCCAATTGACAGAGACGCACACATCAAGACCTTGCGCGCGCTCGACCAGACCCGATCCGGCAGCGCATAATTATTCGAGGTCTAACCCATTCAGGCGATTGTCGCAGCCGACAGGGTGATGCCATTATATCCGGCTTCTTTGGCACCAAACGCCAGGACAAGGGGCGGGATTATACGCCATGATTCAGGTCGAACAGGACAGACCGGATACAAATCCGATAGACGATCAGCTGGCGCATGACTTTCATGAGCTTCGCTTGAGTCAGGCCCGGCTTTTACGCGATCGCACGCCTGTCTCCTGTCTCATTGTTGAAGCCATCATCGTCTATTTTACGGCCCTCATCATCTATGCGGGTGAGTATGGATTTGCCGCGCTCTGGTTTGGCTTGACCAGCGGATTGGTTGGCGTGGTCTATCTCTATCCAAAGCTTGTCGCGCGCAACGGCATCAACTCACAGAATTTGAAGTTATATCTGCGCGGGCATATTGGAATTTCCGGCGTGACAGGTGTGTTGTGGTCTGCTTTCGCCATTGCCTTCATCGATCCCAACTCGACCCTTCATCTATTTGTCTCGAC
>CAXBKM010000257.1:0-3519 GCA_963976265.1 uncultured Maricaulaceae bacterium | reverse complement strand
ACAATATCAGAAGCTGGAAATGCGTCAGGGCCAGTCCCTGGTCATGACGCCGCAATTGCAGCAGGCGATCAAACTGTTGCAACTCTCCAATATCGAATTGACGGCGTTTGTCGAAGAAGAGCTTGAGCGCAACCCGCTTCTGGAGCGCGATGACCGCGAAAACGCGCCCGACGCCGTGGAGCCAGCTGACAGCGCCAGTGAACCCAGCGGTGAACCCCAGGAATTGACACTCGACAATACATCGAGCGCAGCGGCCGAAGACGCCGTAGACGCAGATCGCGATGTCATGAATTCTCATGTCTCCAGCTCCGATATGGCTGGAGCCGCAGGCGGGTCGGTGGACTGGTCACGCGCCGGCAAAGGCGGATCATTTAATGATGGCGGTGAATATGATGCGGCGGCCAATACCAGCCGTGAAGTATCGCTGGCCGATCACCTGCACGAGCAATTGTCGATGGCGGCCAGCGATCCGATTGACCGCCTGATCGGGGCCCATCTGATCGATCTGGCTGATGAAGATGGCTATCTGCGCGCCGATCTGGATGAAATTGCGGTTCGCCTCGGTGTTGAACGCGCCCGTGTGGAGAGCGTGCTGGCGCTGGCACAAACATTCGAGCCCGCGGGTGTGATGGCGCAAACCTTGCCGGAATGCCTCGCGCTACAGCTCAAGGAACGCGATCGTCTCGATCCGGCCATGGCGACATTGCTGGACCATTTGGGGCTGTTGGCGAAACATGATTACGCCACGCTGCAATCATTGTGCGAGGTCGACGCTGAAGATCTTGACGACATGGTCGCTGAAATTCGCGCCCTGACGCCCAAGCCGGGCCTCGCTTTTGGCGTGGACACGACCCGCGCTGTTGAGCCCGATGTCTATGTCCGAGAAAATCCGGATGGCAGCTGGCGCGTTGAGCTGAATTCCGACACGCTGCCGCGCGTTCTGGTCAACCAGCAATATGCCGCCGAAATCAATGCCGTCGCCAAATCGGAAGCCGACAAGACCTTTGTGACCGAATGCTCACAAAACGCCAGCTGGCTGGTCAAATCGCTCGATCAACGCGCCCGTACGATCCTGAAAGTATCCAGCGAGATCGTTCGCCAGCAGGACATGTTTCTGGCGCGCGGCGTCGCCTATTTGCGGCCGCTAAACCTGAAAACCGTGGCCGACGCGATCGGCATGCACGAATCAACGGTCAGCCGCGTGACCTCAAACAAATATGTCGCCACATCGCGTGGCCTGTTCGAGTTGAAATACTTCTTCACCTCCTCCATCCCGTCATCGGGTGATGGCGAGGCGCATTCCGCGGAAGCTGTTCGCCACCGCATCAAAATGATGATTGAGAGCGAAACGCTGTCCGATGTCATGTCAGACGATGCGCTTGTGGAGCGGCTTCGAGGCGAAGGCATTGAAATTGCGCGCCGAACTGTCGCAAAATACCGCGAAGCGATGAATATTCCTTCATCGGTTCAACGGCGCCGCGTGCTGAAGCGGGCAAGCTGATTGCGCTTGATCCAGAGCCGCCAACGCGATTGACTGTGCCGTGAGAGATGGATGACGCACCCATTGTCTTCAAGATGGGTACACCATCGTCGCCAAACGAGCCGCGCAAGACGCGGCGGGAAGGTCACATGCAAATCCAGGTCGTTAGTAAAGGTATCGATGTTTCCGACGCATTGCGCGAGGATATTGTCGGTCGCGTCGAAGAAGGCGTTGGAAAATATTTTAGCCGCCCGGGCGAAGCTTATGTCGCGGTTTCACGCGATGGGCCTTTATTTCGTGTCGATTGTTCGGTTCATTTGCCGTCCGGCGTGATGCTTCAGGCTTCCGGCAATGATGGCGACGCATACAAGGCCGCTGAAGCGGCCATGGAACATCTCGAAAAACGCTTGCGCCGGTACAAGCGAAAGCTGAAAAACCACCACAACACCCAGAAAGTCGAATTGCCGGCTGAAAACACGCCGATACGCGTGCTTCAGGGGCGCGGCGAAGACGATTGGGACGATGAATCGACAGATGCCGAGGCCGGTGAGCCGGTTATCATTGCTGAGGGCATCGGGGAAATGCGCACACTGACGGCGGGGATGGCCGTGCTGGAACTGGAGGCCGCTGACGCGCCCTTCCTGATCTTCCGCAACATTGCGCATGGCGAGGTGAACATTGTTTACCGCAGGCCTGACGGAAATGTGGGGTGGATTGATCCGGAGCGAAACGCTAAAGGCTGACCGAAACCACAAACTGATTTGGACCTTCAGCAAGAAATCCAACCATGATGGCATTATCTGACCTCCTTCCCGACAACGGCGTCAATGCGGATCTGGCTGTGTCCAGCCGCAAGCAGGCTTTGCAGGCCATGTCGGAAATCGCCGCGAACTATGCGCCCGCCAGTGCCCGGGAAATTCTGGAGCGCGTGCTGGAGCGCGAGCGGCTCGGATCAACGGGTGTGGGCGGCGGTGTCGCCATCCCGCATGCCCGCATTGAAGGCGCCGACAAGGTATTCGGCGTGTTTGCGCGTCTGCGCAGCCCTGTTGATTTTGACTCGATTGACGCACGTCCCGTCGATCTGGTCTTCATGCTTTTGGCACCGGAGCATTCCAGCGCTGAACATCTCAAAGCCCTTGCCCGGGTTTCACGCCTGCTGCGCCGCGACGATCTGCGCGAGCGCCTGCGCAGCGCCCCCGACCATGATGCCATGATGGCGCTGCTGGGCGGCGAGCTGGATACCGACGCGGCGTAAATTTTTCAACGAATTCCGCGCATCAGAATAAATCCAATTGAGATTTATGCTCCGGATTGCAATGCTCGGCCCTTCAGGGTCGGGAGATTGCAACCATGCTTGCCGACCAATTGTTTCAGCAGATCAATGCCCCATCCGACGCCGAATCCCGTGTCGCAATTGAGACCGCAAAGGATAACTGGCTTCGCCGTGCCGGTTTGTCGGTGGCCGATCTGTTCTTTGAAGGCTAGCGAGCTATCAATGCCGCGTTCGATTTGCCGGCAGCCGTAAGCTGGGCGAATTGTGACGTCATCGAAAAGTTGTCATTCTACCGTTCGGCCACGCCAGGCTATAGTCCCGTCAATACCAACAAGCCCGGTGAAAGCGCCCTGTCGAACTATCGTTCCTGCCGCATTTGGGTGTTCGGGCCGAAAAGGCAATAGGATCGTGACAATGGCATTGCTTCCCCCCGGCGCGCGCGCTGTTCAAGAATCTATACAACCAGAGTTGGAAGAAGAATTTCTCGCCCAAGTGGATGCATCAGGCTGGCGGTCAGACCTGAAACGGCGCGTCCAACACTATGGGTGGCGGTATGATTACCGCGCCCGCAGCGTAACGGAGGATATGGCGCTCGGCGCATTGCCGGACTGGTTAGCGCAATTGGCAGAGACTGTCGGCGTGGTTTCTGGGTTCAAGCGAAAACCAGACCAGGTGATTGTAAACGAGTATCTGCCGGGCCAGGGCATCTCGGCGCATGTCGATTGTGAACCATGCTTTGGTCCCACGATAGCGTCGCTGAGCCTCG
>CAXBKM010000256.1:0-3537 GCA_963976265.1 uncultured Maricaulaceae bacterium | reverse complement strand
GGGGCCATTTCGGCGAAGCGCGTTTCGGTCATGTCCATATCGATACCTGATTCTTCCTTTTTCACCCCATAACGATATTCGCGTGCTGCGAGTAAGGTCTTGGCAAGGGTTTTCCGTCACGTCATTGTCCCGGACCGTCCAAAACCGCACCTCGCGTGTCGGCCCAAACGGCTCAGAGTTTGCTTATCGCTAAGACAACTGCGTTAGCCATCTCTTAAAGGGAGAGATATGTCTGGTTTCGATGTACGCCTGATTGATGCGGCCCGCACCCATGGAATGGCGATTGCGGCCAGCTTGGCCATCACCGTCTTATTGCTCGTCGGCTTGCTCGTCAGTCGGATCGGACAAGCGCCCGCAAATAATGACGACCTCGTCGAATATCTGGGTATCACGGCCCAGCTTGAAGGTGACGATGTTGCCCCTGTCGCAACGACCGCTGAATCAAGCCCGCTGGTTATCGCGAGACCTGTCTCCAACGACGCCATTTTTGCGGCCGCCTGCCGCCTGTGCGCTGAAACCACGCAATATATCACCGCAACCGTCCCATCTGGCGGCACACTCGCCGGGACGTTGAACGATGCGGGCGCAAGCGGCATCGAAACAGCCCGCGCAATTGCCGCATTGGACGGTGTCTTTGATGTGCGCTATCTGCGCGCCGGGCAGGATCTAACAGTTTATCTCAGCGCCTCTGACACGGAAAATCATGAACCGGGCAGTATTGCCCACCTTGAGGGTTTTTCATTCCGCCCGGCCATTGATCGCGCCATCACCGTGGCCCGCACCAGTGACGGCAGCTATCGCGCCCGCGAAATGATGGCGGAATTTGACCGCGAGATCGTTCGGGCCCGCGGCGAGATCACAACCAGCCTTTATGTCGATGCGCTGGCGGAAGGCGCGACCGACCGTATCGTCGTCGAACTGGCCGGCATCCTGGCTTATGCGGTCGACTTCCAGCGTTCCATCCGGGCGGGTGACCAGTTCGATGTTGTGTTCGAGCGATATATTGATGGCGATGGCGATGTCATGCGCACGGGCAATATCCTCTATGTCGTTTTCGATGGTCGCGGCGACCCGCTGGAATATTTCCGCTACGAGACCGCTGACGGTGAAGTCACCTATTTCAATGCAGAGGGCGAAAGTGCACAGCGCCTGCTGATGATGACGCCGATCAACGGTGCGCGCCTGTCGTCCGGCTTCGGATCGCGCCGCCATCCGGTTTTGGGCTATACGCGCAACCATTACGGCACTGACTTTGCCGCCCCGCGCGGCACGCCGATTTATGCGGCAGGCTATGGCGTTGTCGAACGCGCCAACCGGTTTGGCAGTTTTGGAAACTTCATTCGCATTCGCCACACCAATGGCTTTGCCACGCAATACGCGCACCTGAACGGATTTGCGCGCGGCGTCACGGCCGGTGCCCGCGTCCAGCAAGGCCAGGTTATCGGCTATGTCGGCACAACGGGCCGCTCAACCGGCCCTCACCTGCATTACGAGGTTGAGCACAATGGTACGCGCGTCAATCCGATGTCGCTCGACCTGCCAACGGGTCGGACACTGGAAGACGATGAACGCCCCGCCTTCATTGACGCCCGTGATCGTATCATTGCCATTCGTGATGGCGCGCGTCCGGCATCAGAATCCGGCGGCGTGCCTGCCGCCCGCATCATCGATACGGGCGACGGCAATAACGGCGCTCAATAGGTTTTAGTTCACAGCCTGACTGATCGGCGGAGCCGATGAGAGCCCCACCGGCTCGTCGTTGATAACAAGCCGCCCCTTGTCAGCGGATACGGTGACGGTATCACCATCCTTCAGGCGTCCTTCAAGCAGGAGCCGCGCGAGCGGGTCCTGAAGGTCCTTCTGGATGACACGCTTCAAGGGTCGCGCTCCATACGCCGGGTCAAACCCCTTGGCCGCCAGCCAGTCGCGCGCCGCATCATCCAAATCAATCGTCATGCGGCGATCTTTCAGCAAGCCCATCAGGCGCTTGAGCTGGATATCGACGATCGCGCCCATATGCTGGGCTTCCAGGCGCCGGAAGAGAATGATCTCGTCCACGCGGTTTAGGAATTCTGGCCGGAAATGCGCGCGCACGGCACCCATGACGCCGTCTCGAGCGGTCTCGACATCGTCAGCATTCGACAGGAATTCCGAACCCAGATTTGATGTCATGATGATGATCGTATTGCGGAAATCGACCGTACGGCCCTGACCATCGGTCAGTCGGCCATCGTCCAGAACCTGCAAGAGAACATTGAAAACATCCGGGTGCGCTTTCTCGATCTCGTCAAGCAGCACGACCTGATAGGGGCGGCGACGGACCGCTTCAGTGAGCGCCCCGCCTTCCTCATAACCGACATAGCCCGGAGGCGCGCCGATCATCCGGCTGACCGAATGTTTTTCCATGTATTCAGACATGTCCATGCGCGTCACGGCATGCTCATCATCAAACAGGAATTCAGCCAGCGTTTTGGTGAGTTCGGTTTTCCCGACACCCGTTGGCCCCAGGAACATGAAGGAGCCGATCGGGCGCGACGGATCTTTCAGACCCGCGCGAGCGCGGCGAACGGCGTCTGACACAGCGGCCAACGCCTCGTCCTGACCGATCACACGAGACCGCAAGGCGGTTTCCATCTGGAGCAATTTTTCACGCTCGCCTTCCAGCATTTTTTCGACCGGTACGCCGGTCCAACGCGAAACGACGTGAGCGATCTGTTCTTCGTCCACGACTTCCTTGACCAGATCGCCGTCCTCACCGGGCTTGTCAGCCTCTGCGACTTTGGCTTCCAGTTCAGGAATTCGTCCGTATTTGAGTTCTGATGCGCGACCCAGATCACCGCGGCGTTCTGCATCGGCCAGTTCGGCGCGCAGACGGTCGAGGGTTTCCTTCACCTCGGTTGAGGACGCAAGCTTGTCTTTTTCCGAGCGCCAGGCGGCGGTGATCTCGTCAGAGCGCGATTGCAGTTCCGACAATTCCTTGTGCAGCGTTTCCAGACGCGCTTTGGACGCGTCATCGCTTTCTTTTTTGAGTGCTTCCGCCTCGATTTTCAGCTGAATGATGCGCCGGTCGATCTCATCAAGTTCTTCGGGCTTGGAATCGACCTGCATGCGCAGGCGCGAACCGGCCTCATCCATCAAATCGATGGCCTTGTCGGGCAGAAAACGATCTGTGATGTAGCGATGCGAAAGGTTTGCCGCAGCGACAATTGCGCCATCGGAAATCCGCACACCGTGATGGACCTCATATTTGTCCTTCAGGCCGCGCAGGATCGAAACCGTGTCCTCGACGCTTGGCTCAGCAATGAAGACTGGTTGAAAGCGGCGCGCCAGAGCCGCATCCTTTTCGACATGCTTGCGATATTCATCGAGCGTCGTTGCGCCGACACAGTGCAATTCACCGCGCGCCAGCGCCGGTTTGAGCAAGTTGGATGCATCCATCGCGCCATCGGTTTTTCCGGCCCCCACCAGCGTATGCATTTCGTCGATAAACAGGACGATTTCACCACCTGCGTTTTCAACTTCAGAGAGGACGGCGAT
>CAXBKM010000255.1:0-3556 GCA_963976265.1 uncultured Maricaulaceae bacterium | reverse complement strand
CCATCGGCGTGGAGATCGGCGGATTTTCAAATGATCAGATAATTCGATTGCTGGGGTTGGCGCGCGATGATGAGTTTTCTGGCGCATTTATCCTGTTGGGCGCGAATGCGAGCGAGGAAATTATTGAACAACTTATCGAAATGTCTGACCCAGAACGTCGAACCTCGGCATTTCGTGACGCAATTGAGCTCGCCGGAGAGCATGCAATTAATCCAATATATATGAGTGTTTTAGAGCATTTAAGGGCAGGTGATGATCAGCAAGCCAGGCGGTTGGCGTCGTATTTAAGGTACCGCGGGCGATCTACCGGTCGCGCAAGTGGAGATCGAGTTCCAATCAGCGAACCAGTCGTGCGGGAACTTACCGACAAAGCCACCAATTCAAATCTGGACTACCCATCACGGCTTGCCGCAATGTATATATTGTCCAATCTTGGTTCAGACATTGAACCGGTTGAAGATCGGTTGGTTTCATTGGCTCGTCGAGGAGAGCCAGGCATTGCTGACGTTGCAATGAACATTCTGATGCAGGTTGGAAACAATGACTTTGTGTTGGAACTTTTAGCGCGATGCGATGAACTTGCGCTTGATGGCGATAAATATTTTGAAATTATAGGGGATTGCCCCTTGGGATACTTCGCGAGCCTGGGGCGCGGGGCGATAGAGGCCGGACCTCGACTTCTTGAGCTGAGCTATTCCGAGCACCTCGGTTTTCGAAAAGTAGTTTTTAGAACGCTTGCGGCGATTCACTACCAGCCTGCGATTCCAAGGCTGCGTGAACGCTTGAATTCTGAGTATTGGACTGAGACACTGGCCGTATCAGAGGCGCTGCGCGATATGGATATTGTGGAGGCGCGCCGCGATATCGAATCCATTTCCCGATCTCATTGGTTCCCATTTGTACGGGAGGAATTGGAAATTCTCCTCGCACGATGGGATGGTCTAACGCTGGAGGACATTGGCGTGGATGGATGGCGTTTCCCCCAAGCCGATGAATGTCCATCCCGCAGATGGCGCTGGGATAATTCCGAAATTTCTCACGGCATTAATGATGCTGAAGAGGTTGAGCCACCAGCTGATGATTTTGGGCGGCGATTGGCCTTACAGGTTCCGGGCGGAGAATTGTCCGGAACGGACCGAGGCGAGTGGGGCGGAGAACTGGTTGGCTCGATAGCGACCAACCCTAGCGTACGCCTGTTTGACGACAACATTCTTGGTATGGTTCGGTATGAAGATGGTGCGCTGGTCGCGACAGGTCTGTCTCACTTGATATTAAGCGAAGGCAACATTCTGCGTGTCTGGGCAAATGGTGATAGTTGGCATGTTATTCACCTAACTGAAACGCCCGGTCCAGCCTATGGTGGATTGTCGCGCATTGGTGGCACAACATATGCTGCCTTTGGTAGCCGCATCGACGGCGATTATGGTCGAAGACAATTCGTAACGGTATTTGATGCCGATTTGGGTGTTCTTGGCCTAGCCGAGTGCATTCATGGGACGTCTGGCTAAATGCCAAGTATGAACCATTCCAAATTGAGAATATGGTTTTACATTATGGCGCTCAGCCTAATCGTTGCCCTTACCGGCGTAATTTTCGATCGCAATAACCTCATTATGCATTTCTGGCCCGTCGCGTTCACGTCAGTCGTGATTGTCACCACACTGATACATCAGGACCGGAACATTCCGATGCAAATTTTCGGTGCGATACTGGTGACGGGCACTATCGGTCTGTCGCTGTTTCATACAATCAGAGCAATTTTCTAACCCGCTGCCTTAATCGCTTTCATGATCAGTTCACGCGCTGTGGCGGCACCTTCCCAGCCCTGGACCTTGACCCATTTTCCCGGCTCGAGATCCTTATAGTGTTCGAAGAAGTGAGTAATCCGCGCCAGCTGGGCCGGCAGAATGTCGGAAAAGTCTTTCACATCATCATAATAGGGCGTCAGTTCGTGATGCGGGGCGGCGAGAATTTTCTCGTCCAGACCGCTTTCATCTTCCATCAACAGGACACCGACCGGCCGCGCGCGCACGACACAGCCGGGCATCAGCGTCGTTGAACCCAGGCACAAGACGTCAATCGGGTCGCCATCATCGGACAGGGTGTGCGGTATGAAGCCGTAATTGCACGGATAGCGCATCGGCGTGTGCAGGAAGCGATCCACAAAAACGGCACCGGAGGCCTTGTCCATCTCATATTTGATCGGGTCACCGCCCAGGGGCACTTCAACAATCATGTTGAAATCATCGGGCGGATTTATGCCAACGGGAATGGCGTCAATATTCATGGGGTCGTCCTGATCTGTCGTGTCGCCGCTCCCCTAGAACAGGGGGGCGAGCGGCGCAAGCATGGCGTGCCGCCATCGACCGGTCAGGCCTCGGCGGTGTCGTTCGCGTCGTCTTTGATGTCTGCTTCGACGGCCGCCTCAGGATCGGGCTCATCCACACCGAATTTCTTCAGCTTGGCCTTGGCCGCCTTGACGATTTTGGCGTCGAATTCATCGGCATATTTCACGACGAGATACTCACCGCTTAGATGGCCAAGATCCTGATCTGACAAAATCTTGAGCCCGTCAGTGGTTTCCGGGCCGGTCGACCAGTCGGTCAGGCACTGATGGAGGCCTTTATTCTTGAGCTTCAAACGGGTTTTCGATGCGCGGCTTTTGCGACCGTTTTTATCTGACAGGAGCTCTTCGCATGCTGCCAGAGCTTGCGCGAAATCGCGCTCCAGCGGCGAGTCTTCCTCTTCGCCGGACAATTCACACAGGCGTTGAAAAGCGAGGCGGTGAACCTCGGCATTATCGAGCCGTTTTGCGTTGACCATCAGGCCTCGGCATTCTTCGACCGTTTTCAGTCGGGCTATTTTATCGGGTGTCATGGAGGCAGTGTGGCACAGCCAAGCGTAAAAGTAATGGTCAAAGGCGATTTACTGAAATCGGGCGGCAATCAGATTTGCGACGATGCACGTTACAAAAAGCCCCGCACCTCAGCGAGAGATGCGGGGTTTTCGACTCCCGGTCGTGGTGAGCGGTTAAAATCTACCGGCGATGACCCCGACGATGGCTGCGCCCGACAAAGCGCACCAGGCGTTCTGAACCGTGGACGACATAGCGGTACCCGCGGCGGTTTTCGCACATGCGGACTGTAACAATCGCGCGGCGGCCATGAAAACGGCTGCGCTGGCGTTCACGCCAGCAATTCTGGCGATGGCCTCGGCCGCGCGTATAGCGTTGGTCGCGATGATTGCGCCGGTCATAACGCTGATCGCGGCGATCATGGCGGTTATAGCGTCTGTCCTGCCCGCGGTGTTGCATGACTTTGGCGTGCGCAAATCCGCTTGCGGCTGGCGCTTCGGGCGCATTCGCAGCCTGGGGTGCGGCGTGCGCCGCTCCGGCAAACAGGCCGATCATCCCGGCTGACAGGGCGGTGAGAACAAGTTTTCGCATGGCGCGCTTCCTTTTTTCTAAAGCTGGCTGTCATCCCCCGTGAAACAGGGTTAACGCGCTGCGCCTGAGCCCAGGATGAACCGCGTGTTCAGCTTGGTTCGATTGGCCAAG
>CAXBKM010000254.1:0-3562 GCA_963976265.1 uncultured Maricaulaceae bacterium | reverse complement strand
CCAGAACCAGGCAACCCCCAGCATCGGCCTCAACAGGCGCCCATCACGAAATGCGAATTGAAGCATTTTCCAAGTTTGGCCAAAAATGTTCCAACTGACTTTCAGGTGAGGATTGGATGCCGGCGCTGAGTCATTTTGCCGAACGGCCAGCCAGCCAATAATGGCAAAGCCGACGAGCATGCTCGCAATTACTTCTGGTCCAAAACCGCGGGAAACAAGAAGAGTGCCACCGATGGCTCCGGCTAGAATGACGATATTGATCGGGCCTGACATCAGCGCATTGCCGGTCACAAGCTCACGCGGTTCGAGCAGTGTTGGCATAGCTGAGTTACGGGCAGGGATGAAGAAGGCTGATTGTATGCCCATCAAGAAAAGCGTGACGATCAACAAGAGGGGTTGTTCAAAACCCCGCAGCAGCAATTAGCATTAGCCATATTTCGGCGAACTTTGTGAACCGCATGATCCGGGTCCGGTCAAACCGGTCAGAAACCTGACCTGCGATGGCCGAGAACAGAAAGATTGGAACGGTGAACGCGGCTGTGGCGACTGCGGTCATCGCGGCTGGCTCGAGACCAATCACTGTCCACGATTGATAGGCCGCTAGGGTCAGTAATGAGTACCGGAATAGATTGTCGTTGAAAGCTCCAAGAACCTGCGCGACCCACATGGGCCAATAGCGCCTCTGGCCCAGCAGGTTGACGGCGATCTTCGCGCTCATGACCGGCCCTCCGCTTCGAGTTCACGCGTGCGCGTTTCAACACGGGTTTCGAGATCGGCCATGACATCCTCCTTGGCACCGCCCGGTGCGATGGGATCGAGAAATTCGATCACCGCCGTGCCTGGATGCTTTGTCCATTCCTGTTGTGGCCAGCATAGACCCAAATTCGTCGCGACGGGCACTATGGGGCGATTAAGCGCTTCGTAAATCCGGAAAACACCCTTGCGATAGGGATTGCTTTCGCCGACGGCGGTCAAATGGCCCTCCGGGTAAATCAGGATGGGGCGGCTCTCGCTGTGCGAGCGCGTTATGCCGTCTTTGAGCGATTCAATCGCTGCGCGCCCACCCTGATTGCTGACCACGATGGCACCAGCGCGTTGCAGCACCCATCCGATCAGCGGAAATTTCAGCATGTGATCACCAACCACGAAATTGACGTCACCGGTCTTGGCCATCAGGACAATACCATCGCCCCAGGACTGGTGCTTCGCGGCGATAATGACGGGCTGGTTTTTGGGCGGTGTGCCGCGCACCTCGACTTTGATGCCGCAGATCACACGCATCAGGATGACGGTGAGACGGCAATAGGACCGAATACCGTGCATCAGTGCGAATTTGCCCGGAATGAGCGCCAGAATGGCGCACAGGACGCCGTAAATGCCTGACATGGTCCAATACAGGATGTTGAAGATTAAAGAGCGCATGGGAGTCTCCCGTTTCGCTATGATCAGGCTTGACGCAGCACGGCCAGAATGGCCCGCGTGAAGGTGTCGACATGGTCGGTCATCAGGGCGTCTATCCGCCCATAGATGCGATACTCACCAGCCTGGCTGACAATACCGAGCGCCATGGCGGCTTTCAGTTCCGGGTCGCCCGCCGGAATATCGCCGGTCGCCATCGCCAATTCGACGCGCCGGGAGAGCAGGGCAGACGGATCAGCCCCGCCATCGCCACTGCGAGCCAGAAACGTGTTTCGCTGGGTCAGGTGATAGGCAAATTGCGCCGGATCGGCTTCTGCGAGCTGACAATAGGCGGAGACCACTGCCCGCACCGTATCTTCAAGCGAGCCGTCCGGTCGGATCGTCTCGCCCAAGACCTCGACAAGCCGGGCATGTATGGCTTCGAACAGAATGCGCGCGAGCGCCTCCTTGCTTTCAAAGTGACGATACATTGCACCGTCCGACAGGCCACATGCGCCCGCAATATCCTTGATCGACACGCCGTCTATGCCGCCGCGGGCAAACAGTTTGAGCGCGGCGCGCTCAATACGGGCACGAGTTGTTCCATCTTTTGACGCCACGCCGCGAAAATCGTCATCGCGTTCAAAAATGTCGGCTCTCAGAAACGTTTCCACAGGACTCTCCCAACAGAGAAGTGAACGATCACTTACACCTTTGTATGTCACGGAGAATCGTAATGCAAGTGAATAATCACTTACCGCTTGGCAAATATCGATCCGATCACAAGAAGCGGGTGGAAACGGTGTGGCCGACGCGGGAAAACAGGGATTGCCAGAAGGAGGCGCTGCACCATGACATTCCAGATCCATGCCCTCGACCCAGAACCCGTCCGCCACCTGTTCGATCTGGGGGACGCGGCGCTCGCCGCGGCGAGGGCCTGTCGCATGACGGTCACTGCCAAACCGGGTTTTCCCTGTCGCATCAGCCTTGAAGACGCTGAGATCGGTGAGCAGGTGATTTTGTTGAACCACGAGCATTTGCCCGGCACGTCTCCGTATCGCTCACGACACGCGATTTTCATCCGCCAGGGTGTCGAAATGGCCAAGCCGCAGCCCGGCGAGGTTCCGGCCTCACTGTCTCTGCGCCTGATCTCGCTGCGCGGCTTCGACGCTGATGACATGATGCGCAACGCCGATGTTGCGCAGGGAGCGGCTATCGCCGACGCAATCACATCGATGTTTGAAGACGCTGCCATCGCCTATATCGATCTGCATAATGCCAAGCCGGGATGTTTCGCAGTGCGCGTGACACGGTCCTGAACCACCCAGTCAGCTTGACAATCAGGGCCCATCTCCGCCATGTCGCGGCGAAATTCGTCACGCTTCATCTTATGGACTATCCCCATGCACGCTTATCGCTCTCACACCTGCGCCGATCTTCGCGCGGATCATGTCGGTCAATCGGTTCGCCTGTCAGGCTGGATACACCGCAAGCGCGATCATGGCGGTCTGCTGTTTATCGACCTGCGTGATCATTATGGTCTGACCCAGTGCGTGCTGGAGCCTGAAAGCCCCTTCTTTGAGCGTCTGGAGCGCCTGCGTGTTGAAAGCGTTGTGACGATTACCGGCCGCGTCGTTGCGCGCGACGGCGATGCGATCAACCCCAACCTGCCAACCGGCGCGATTGAACTGCGGGTTGACGATCTCGCCATTCAGTCCGAAGCCGAAGAATTGCCGATGCCGGTCTTCGGCGAGCCGGACTGGGCCGAGGAAGTCCGCCTGAAATACCGTTTCCTCGATCTACGCCGCGAAACCCTGCATGCCAACATCATGAGCCGCGTCGCGATTATCCGTGCGATGCGCGACAAGATGGCCGATGCCGGGTTCTTCGAATTTGCCACACCGATCCTGACAGCCTCATCACCTGAAGGCGCACGCGATTTTCTGGTGCCGAGCCGCATTCATCCCGGTGAATTCTACGCACTGCCGCAGGCACCGCAGCAATACAAGCAATTGCTGATGGTTTCGGGTTTTGATCGTTATTTCCAGATTGCACCATGCTTCCGTGATGAAGACCCGCGCGCAGACCGCCTTCCCGGCGAGTTCTACCAGCTCGATGTCGAGATGAGCTTTGTCGAGGAAGAGGACGTCTATACCTCGATGGA
>CAXBKM010000253.1:0-3566 GCA_963976265.1 uncultured Maricaulaceae bacterium | reverse complement strand
CGGCTGGCCATACAACGGCGACAATTGAGTGCGGAGAATTGTCCATTGATACACGCGGCGCACGCGTCTTTATCGAAGGCGCGCCCATCAAGGTGACATCGCATGAATTCCGTATGTTGAGCTATATGGCCCATCATCAAGACCGGGTGATCTCGCGATCAGAGCTGGTTGAGCATATTTATGACCAAGACTTTGACCGTGATTCCAACACGATTGAGGTGTTTGTCGGTCGCTTGCGCAAGAAGATTGGCCAGGATCGTATCGAAACGGTGAGGGGGCTCGGCTATCGCCTCGTCAATCTGGAACAAAGTAACGCGTGACGTCTCAACCCGGATCGCTTGTTCGCCGACTGGTAATCAGTGCGGCAATCTGGGCCATATTGTTGATGGTCGCGGGTGCGCTTGCCCTGACCGCGCTTTATCGACAGGCGGCCATCCAGGCGATTGATGATCGTTTGGAAAGTAGTGTCAGCGCGCTTGTTGCCGCTATCGAGACCGGTCCGGATGATGAAATCCGATTGGCACGCCAACCAAGTGATCCGCGCTTCGATCAGGTGTTTTCCGGTCGCTATTGGCAAATTGCCGAATTTCGGTCGGGCGACACAATGCGTGTCATCGGCCGCTCGCGTTCTCTTTGGGACGAGCGTTTGCGGGCACCAGATGGGTTTCTGCTGGCCGCGCTTGAAACACCTGGAACCTTTGTCAGGGGCGAAATGATTGGCCCGGATGGCGAGCCCCTTCGTTTGCGAGGCTTGGCCGTTATTTTGTCGGGCCGCACCGATCCTGCAATCATGATTGCAGGCGAAGACCAGCGCCCTGCCGATCGCGAGGTGCGCAAGTTCGCCATGATCGTCGCGGGAATGTTTCTCGCCTTTATCGCGGCGCTGGCAATTGGTATCTATATCCAGGTCAAGATCGGTCTGGCGCCGCTGTTTCGTATGCGCGAATCCGTTGCGAAGGTTCGCGAAGGTCGCGCCGAACGTGTCGAAGGCGAATACCCGACTGAAATTCAGCCCTTGGGCGACGAACTCAATTCTCTTTTGGATCATTCGCGCGAAGTGGTTGAACGCGCGCGAACACATGTCGGCAATCTCGCTCACGCCCTCAAAACGCCCATTGCCGTTCTGATCAATGAAAGCCGCAGTAATTCCGGTGCATTGGCCGAGTTGGTTGCCAAGCAGGCTGAGATTATGTCCAGTCAGGTTGACCATCATCTGCGCCGCGCGCGTGCGGCGGCCCACGCCAAATCCATTGGTGCGCGAACGGATGCCAATTCGGTTATTGACGATATTTCCAGGACGCTGAAGCGGATTTATGGGCAAAAAGGGATCGAAATCGAGACCCATTGCGAACCTGGTCTTGTGTTCCGCGGCGAACGTAATGATCTGGAGGAAATGGTTGGAAACCTGATGGACAATGCCAGTAAGTGGGCAAATTCCAGGGTAATTGTAACCGTCTCGCTTGGGCAGGACCGCAAGCTCCATTTCTGCATAGATGATGATGGGCCGGGCATGGACGCCGAGGCACGTGAAAATGCCCTCATGCGGGGTGTACGCCTTGATGAAAGCGCTCCGGGGAGTGGTCTTGGCCTGTCTATCGTTTCAGATTTGGCAAAGGCCTATGGTGGCGATCTATTGCTCGAAGAATCTGCCTCATCGGGGTTGCGCGCTCGGTTGAATTTGCCTGCTGCGGCGCGCTAAAGCGCCGTTAACGATATTCAGGCAGACTGAATAACTGGATACTTGGCGGAAACCGGTGCTGATGCTGACCGATTCAACCAAATCACGATTGTTAACGTTCTGGTCGAGCTTGCCCACCGGAATACGAAATCAATTGCTGGCCGTGTCACAAGCTGCCGCAAGCGCTGATCCTTCAAGCCAGCAACTTTACGAAATTCTTTCCGGGCTGGAAGGCGATACCGAACAGGATTCGCGCCTTGCCCATTCACGCTTCTATTTTCCTATGGAAAACCTGATCGGTGATCCGGCTATTGATCCACCTTCAAGGGCGTATTTCACACCGCAATTCCTGGATTCGCTTTGGAATTGGTTTGATGAAGCTTCAGGCGGAACATTCGCCAAGGAAGCTTGTGCTGATGACAGTTTGGCATGGAGTGACAGCTGGACACAGCGCCGCGAAACATACGGTAAAAAACTAAGCGATTTCATCGAGGCGGCAGAAGGCGACCGCAAAGCGGAATCCCGCCTTGTTGCGATGTGGGGCGCAGGCGGCAGCGAACGCGCCAATGATGCCGCCATTTTGCTGATCCATGGTGCGGCGCTTGCCCGGGCGGCCAAGGATTTTCCCGATGAGATTTCTGATCTCAATCCCGATCTTTGCACGCGGTTGCGGGACGCTCATGAGGCATTTTCTGAAAGTGCAGCCGAGGCCGGCCTCTGGCTTCTTCTAATCGTGATGGCGCGCTTGAAAAAGACAGCGCAGATTTTCCGGGCTATCGAGAAAATCGGCCGGCGCGGCGACGACCTTCTTGTGTCCAAGACCGATTTGGCGACCGTCGGTGATGCCGTTTTCAGTGACGCAGAACACTATGCGGCCCGATTGAAACAAATTCCCGAATCCATGGATGCCGCGCGTTCAGCCGCTGATGGTCTCGCGCACTACACCAGCATAACAGTCGGCATGACTCGCGAATTCGGGATTCGCAAAGATGGACGCTGGGGCAAACAGCTCTTTGGCCTGCGTTCACAGGTTTCAACCGATTTGGAAAAGATTTTTTCAAGCGTTGACAAGGCGCTCTCAAAGGCACTTCCCGAGCCTCGAAAAGGTCATCGCGGCGCGCTCGTTCCACAGGAATTGCCTGACGAGACCATCATCGAAAGCGCTTGTGCCAAACTTTACTTTGTCGCGAGCGCCGGCGAATGGGCGACGCAGGCCGCTGTCGGCAGTATCCAGAAAAAAACCGAAGAATTGGCAATTGCCACAATTGACGAGTGCTTTTCTGCTCTGATTACGCTCGTTCAGCATACGCAAGGCGATGAGCAAGTCTTGGCCTCCAAAGGCCTGGAGGTCATAGCCCGGCTGACAGAAGCTGTGGGCCAGGACGAAAATGCAGCCTTGATCCGCCGCCGATCGGCTGCTGCTCTCGCGGCGTAATAGCGCACCGACTTGCGCAAGTCGCTAGCGCAACGTAAGTCGCCCGCATGACACGGCTTTCCAATCCGACGGCAATGGAAGATCGCGCTTCCAGCGGTGCACGGCTTTTTTCGCCAAGCGCGGCTCGAAATCGTGGCCCAATTGCTGCCAAGCTGGCAACCATCTTCCCTCGAAACGCGACGGTTCTGGAAATTGGAGCCGGCACTGGCGAGCACGGTGCAGCTTTATGCGAGATTCGTAAGGACATCACGTGGCAGCCCAGCGATCCCGATCCCATATCACGGTCCAGTCAAGACGAATGGGCCAAGGACTTTAACGGTCGAATTCACCCCTCGCTCAAGATTGATGTCAGTCAACCCGATTGGCAAAATCGGGTTCCAGAGTTTGATGCTTTGTACTGCAGCAACGTCATTCACATAGCGCCCTGGACGGTTGCGCAGGGCTTGGCACGAG
>CAXBKM010000252.1:0-3567 GCA_963976265.1 uncultured Maricaulaceae bacterium | reverse complement strand
CTTGCCTTTCGGTGAAAAAGAAAGCGAGGTCGAAAACGAGGTCAGGGCGAAAGACCTCTCCAACACCCATGCTCAACAGCGTCTCCCATGTATTGGTCGGCGCGGTATCCGATCCGGGAATTCGAAAATAATATGGAGAAGGACGTTCGCCGGCTTCATAGGCCGCTGTCCATTCCTCCAGCCCGGCATCGATGGTGGTGATAAAACGACGCTCAACCGTTCCGGAATTGAGCAGATCTCCACGCAGGGTTTCGATCACCTCAGCGGTTTGCTGGCGTTCTGCTTGGCGGGATTGATGGCCTTCAATCCAGACGGCTGAATAGACACCCGCGACGACGATGATGAATTCGAGCACAACGGCGAACCAGTTTTGCTCGCGGATGGCCTTTGTGATGCGCGCGAGGATCAAGGGGCGACCTCATCGTCGGCGTCTGGCGTGGCTGTGTTCGCCTTGTCTTGCGCATCAATACGGTTGTGCCGGACGACAAAGAAAAAGCCGATAGAGCCGATATAGGCCGTCGCCAGCATGCATGCGACGAAGGCGGGCATGGACGCCATCGCGTCTCCACCCGGTCCGGTCGGCCCCAGCCAGGCCAGTGCGCCGGGATCACTGGCAGCCTGCTCGTGGATATGGACGCCCAGATTGAAAAAATCGGTAAAGGCAAACAGCACGCCCGACCCGGTCATGAGCGCACCAATCGTGTAGAGCCCTAAAAACAGCACCGCGACCCAGCGACCCATCCGGTGGGCGAGAAAATAGCTCGCCGTCAGCATGGCGAAGACCACGGCCATGAAATTGCTGAAGACGAAATTGGCCGCGTTCAGATATTCTGAAAACAGCAGCGCCAGTTCAAAATCGGTCATGCTTTGAATGTCCCCAGTCTCCCCGAACAAAGACCTAGCACACTCAATGACGTGTTGGGAAAGGGGATTGAATAGATGGGTTTACCGGGTCGGCTTGAACAGGGTGAGGGCGACCCCAAAAATGATGAGCCCGCTGGCAATGACCAGCCGCCACCCGGCCGGTTCACTGAGGAAAACGACCCCGCCGAGCGCCGCTGTCGCCGGGGTCAGAAGCTGTACACCGCCCGACGCAATCACCGGCAGGCGCGGCAGACAGGCATACCAGATCGCATAGCCCGCAGCCGAGGTGATGACGCCGCAGATCAGCGCCAGACCGATCCCGGCAGGCGTTGCATCCATCAGGTTCGAGACCAGCAATACCGGTGCCGCCAGCAGGGCAGCAATCAAAAAATTGCGCCCGGTGCGCCCGATGGGTTCACCGCCTGAACGACCAATCAGCGTATAGACGCCCCAGGCCGTCCCGGCGGTGATCATCAGACCGGCAGCCCACACCGGCGGCGCATCCACGCCCGGCGCGACCAGCCAGGCCACACCGCCAAAAGCCAGGACAAGCCCGATAATCTCGCGCAGGCCGGGCTTTGGCCCGGTCCGCAACGCGCCCAGAACAATGGTGGCACTGACCGCGGCGAACAGGATGAGCGCGCCGGTTCCGGCATCAAGGCCGCGATAGGCAAAGGAAAAGCCGAGCGTATAGACCAAAAGGGCAATGCCGCCGGGAAAATCACGCGCTGTTGGGCGGATATCCCGTCCGGAAAGGACAGCGATCAGAACCAGCGCCATCGCGCCCGAGGCCAGTCGAATTTCAGCGAATGCGCCGGGACCGATCAAATCCCCGGCCAAGGCGGCGCGGGTCAGCAGGGAATTCCCGGCAAAGGCGGCAATGGAAATCGCGGCAAGGCCGGCGACCTTAAACGGCGTTAATGGCGCGCGCGCAGATTGTCTCTCGCGCATACGCGAGATCACCAGTCTTTTAGCGGGTAATCGTCTGCGCCCGGCGGCGGCCATGGAAAATCAGCCTCTTCGATCCGGCGGGCGAAATTGGGCGTGAATTCCAAATCCCAGAGCGCACCACAGCGACAGCGTGCGGTGATATTGATGAGAGTTAAGTGATATCCGGGCACATCATCCCTCCGAGCCACCATTGCATTGGCCGCATCGCGCTCTCCAAGCACTGCGTGGAGCATCAGCTCGCCTTCATCGAAACCATCGTCGTCGGGCTCGCCCATCAACAATCTCGATTCGATCGCTGCCTCACGATCACCGGCGCGTGCTGCGAACAGGGCACCATAATAGCCGCGAAAGGGGACAGGGGCCTGGAAAAAGTCCATGCTTTGGATCATCTCGTCTTCACGGTCGGCCTGAAAGAGTGCATCGGCAGCGTCCACAATCATCGAAATGTCCGTGGAATCCAATCGTGAACCACTGCGTGATGCCTCGTAGGCAAGGTCAAACTGCCCGGCATAGAATGCAATGTCAGCCAACACCTTCCAATTGCTCACATTGAGCGGATCGCACTGCACAATGCGTTGGGCATAGGGCAGGAAGCTTTCTGCCTGCCCGGACAGGGCGACCAGTTCGCGAACCCAGGCGGCATAGGGACAGCCGGTCGTCTGGCTCGCCCCTACAATGGCGGCTCTTGCGCCCGTCCAGTTGTCCCTCATATAGACCCTGTCTATCCCAATCATGGCGCGGCGATCAGGATCAGTCGTTGTATCTCTTGCCAGATCCAGCAGCTCAAAATACCGGTCGCTCGCGCGCTCCAGCGTTGCGCGGCCTTCGTCAGTATCGTTATGGGCCGAACGGTTCATGAGATGGGCGTAATAATCGGCCTGCTGCATATAGGCGTCGGAAAAACCCGGTGCCAGCCGGGTGGCTTCGGCAAATAAGGCTTCTGCTGGCACGAGATCCGGGAGTGTGTCTGTGCCGAACTGGTGAGCATCCAGTGATATCTCGATGCCGCGCTGATAGGCGATATAAGCCTCGACATTTGATACACCGATTTCGCCCATTCTGGCGCGTTGATCCTCGTCTAGAACAATATCGAGCACGTTGGTGACGTTCTCGGCAATATCGTCCTGGATGGCAAAGATATCATCCATCGTTCGATCATAGGTCTGGGACCAGAGATGGCTGTCATCAGCCGCGCGAATGATCTGGGCGGTCACCCTGACCCGGTCGCCAGATCGGCGGATCGAGCCTTCAACGATATGGGCGACACCCAGCTGCCGGGCGATTTCCGGAACAGGCGGCAAATTTTCGCCGCGAAACTGAAAAGCCGATGTGCGTGATGTCACCAACAATTCCGGGACTGCGGCAAGATAATTGAGAATTTCTTCCGTCAGGCCGTCAGCGAAATAGCGATCTTCCGGGTCTGATGACATGGCCACGAATGGCAAAACGGCGACCGAGAGCGCTGGCGGTGCGTTGGCGACGTCTGCGCTGATCTCGTCTACAGGTTCTGTTGCAGGAGTGTCGGATGGGTTCGGCGCTTGCGTATCGGCTTCGACGGCTTCAAGGCTGGCGACGATCGGGGCCTCGGATTTCGGTCCAAAGTACTGAAAACCCACAACACCAAGGACTACCACGACACCGGCGATCAGCACATAATCGCTGGAACCCAGTGGTTTCAATCCCGCGGCATCTTCAACGCTCGCAGTTTTCTTCATACCGTCGGGTGTCAGTTCGAACGCCCAGGCGATGAAG
>CAXBKM010000251.1:0-3571 GCA_963976265.1 uncultured Maricaulaceae bacterium | reverse complement strand
CTTGACCCCTGCATGTTGGGCTTTGTGGGCCAGCAGCGCGACAGAGTCTTCGCCCAGCTCCGCCAGATCAACATCACCGAGTTCCAGCTCAAGCTGGCCGGCATCAATCGCCGCGACGTCGAGTATGTCATCGACCAGTTTGGCCAGATCTTCGGACGCGGTTTGGATGGCCGTCATATGGGTCAGCTGGCGCTCTGTCAGTTCACCGGACATGCCCTGCATCAACATATCAGAATAGCCATTGATCGTGGTGAGCGGTGTACGCAACTGATAGCTGACATGCTCAACGAATTCGCTCTTGATACGCTCGGAGGCCTCCAGCGCTTCGGCGCGATCACGCAGGGCTTCCTCAATTCGGCGCGAATCCGTGACATCATCCCAGGCGATCAATGTGGCCCCATCGGGCAGAGGGCGCGACAGCCAGGTCAGGGCCCGCTCATCGACGCGCTGCATTTCACCGGTGACATGCTTGCGCGCTTGCGGGCTTGGATCTGTCGCGCGGGCTTTCATCGCCGACCAGACCGTTTCGTCCGTATAAAGCGCCGCACATTTTTCCGCGACAGCATCAAATTCTGGCTGGCCTTCCAGATCGCCGGGGGACAAATTCCACAGCGTTTCAAACGCGGTGTTGTGCAGGCGCAAACGCCCGTCGGAACCAAACACGGCGACAGCCTCGTGCAATTTATCAAGCGTGGCGCGCTGCACATTGATCAGCGTGTTGTATCGCGCGCGCAGGGCCAGCTCGTCGGTCTTGTCTTCAAAAATCATCATCACGCCGCCCATTGGATGGCGCTGCCGGGCGACGCGCAATGTCCGGCCATCGGGGAGCGGCCAGAGCTCGTCAGGCCATTCTTCATTGGGCGCGGCGTCATAGCGTTTGAGCTCGTCACGCTTCCAGCTGGCATAATCGGCCTGTTCGGGCAGCAGGCGTTTTTCGCGCAGCCGGTCCAGCCATTCACCATGCCCGGGCCAGTCATTGAGCCATTTGACATCAAGGCCAAACAGGCTGTCAAAGGCGGTGTTGCGAAATACCAGGCGTTGGCTGCGGTCAAATACGGCGACCGATTCAGCCATGTGATTGAGTGTATCATCATGCGCCCGGCGGAAGCGTTTGAGCGCGGCTTTGGCCTCTTCGCCATCAGTGACATCAATGGCAAACCCGGCCGCACCGCCCGAGACCGGGAAGCTGACAATATCAAGCGCGCGGCGCTTGCCGCCCATCACAACGGGGCGAATGCGCGCAACGGCGTCGCCGCTTTGTGTGGCTTCAGCGGCCTGACTTTTCTGACCCGCATCAAGCGTGACTTGCTTGGCGAGGACCGCGTCGACGTCGCTGGCTTCGACAGCCTCGGCATAGGCCTTGTTCGCCCACACCAGTCGGCCGGTGGCATTCATCCGCCAGGCCGGAAACGGCGCGCGCTCCAGCGCATCGAGAAACGCGCTTGGGTCGGCTTCGATGAGTTTTTTGCTTTCCTCGATCCGGCCTCGCGCACCGGATTCTTCCAGACCGCGTACCGTCGTATCGGCCAGCCACAGGATCAGCTCTGTACCGGCGGTGCGGCCATCGGCCTCCAAAAAACGGCCTTCGGGTCCCAAAATGGTCAACGAGAAGGGTTTGCCGGTCTCGACGAGTTCGGCAAACCGGCGACGCAGCGTGGTTTCAACCCCGCCCGCTGCGCGCGCTTCATAATCCGCCACGCCTTCCAGCAACAGACCGCCGGGCTCGGGGCCTTCGGAAGCTTCCGCAAATTTCAACAGGGAGGCCAGTGCAGACGGCGCGCCGAATATGCGCGGGCGACCCCAGCTTTCTGCGACGCCATCGCCGGTTTCAGGCGCATCATCCCAGACCAGAACCAGACCGGGGAATGCGCCAAAGGCGGCGTCTGCGCGCGCGACCTTGCTGTCGAGATCCTGAACCCGCTTTTTCCAGACAGCCTGCGCCAGACGTGCGCCCACGGTGAGGCGATAGGCCCAGAATCCGGCGGCCAGCGCGAACAGGACCGCACCGGCGGTAATGATCAGCGTGATGATCTGGCTGGTTTCCATGACGCTGGAAATCCCCTCTTCGTCGCTCCTGCTTCCCGAGTCGCCCTGCCAGCGCAGGTGATTCGTTCGCGAATCAGGACTGTAAACCCAACCGGACTCGCGCGCGAAGCCCTTTGGCGCAATGCTGTCAGGGAACGGTTAACGGAGAGAGTCGGATTTGCGGGTCAGTCAAGGCGGAAATCGAATTCCAATTTGAGTTTTCTCAACCGTGGGAAAGCCCCGGCTCTCCGCTATGCTACGACCGGGATGACAAGAGATGGAGGCTAGCTGCCCTACCTTACCCGCACATTGCCCATGCGGTATTCGAACATGACGACGCAATTGGACAGCGCCTGACCGGGTTCCAGTTCGCGGAATATCCAGTTTTCGACGGCTTCGACCGAGCTCCCGTTGAACGGGCCATCGGGAACCGCGCGTGCCACGCGCACCCGGCGGGTCTGGCCGGTATCATAGACATGGAAGCGCACCACGACCCAGCCCTGCAAGCCACGCGCATACGCACGCCCCGGATAATCGGGCAGTTCGAATTCCTGGGCTTCCAGCGTGGCGCCCTGACAGTCTTCAGGCCCGATCAGGGCTTCAACATTCGGCGTTACCGGAAAATCCGATGTTGGGAAGAAGGGCTGGGAGCGCGGGTCAAAGCGCTCGGTGGGCACTACATCGGGCAAGCCTGAACACGCGGTCAGGGCCAGTGTCATGCAAAGCAGGGAAAACCGGATCATGACGCACCTTAACCCAAATCGGCGGGGCGTGAAGCCGCCCCGCCAGTTCAGGTCAATCCTAGTAGCGGTAATGCTCGGCCTTGTAGGGTCCAGCCTGCTCCACGCCAATATAGTCGGCTTGCTCGGCGGACAGCTGGGTCAGCTTGGCACCGAGTTTTGGCAGGTGCAAAGCCGCGACTTTCTCGTCGAGATGCTTGGGCAGGATGTAGACTTCATTGCCATATTCATCGCCCTTGGTCCAAAGCTCGATCTGGGCCAGCGTCTGATTGGTGAAGCTGGCGCTCATCACGAAGGATGGGTGACCATTGGCATTGCCCAGATTGACCAGACGGCCTTCGGACAGAAGGATGATCCGGTTGCCTTCGGGGAATTGGATCAGGTCGACCTGTGGTTTGACGTTTTTCCACTGGAAGTTTTTCAGGGATTCAACCTGAATCTCATTGTCGAAATGGCCGATATTACAAACGATGGCCATGTCTTTCATCGCGCGCATATGGTCGACTGTAATGATGTCCTTGTTGCCGGTTGCAGTTACAACCACATCGATATCGCCGATCACGTCTTCAATCGTCGTAACTTCAAATCCGTCCATGCAGGCCTGCAATGCGCAGATCGGATCGATTTCCGTCACGGCAACGCGGGCACCGGCCTGCGCCAGGGATTCAGCCGAACCCTTGCCGACATCGCCATAACCACAAACCAGAGCGGTCTTGCCCGCCATCATCACATCGGTCCCGCGACGGATCGCATCGACCAGGCTTTCGCGGCAACCATAGCGATTGTCGAATTTCGACTTGGTGACG
>CAXBKM010000250.1:0-3573 GCA_963976265.1 uncultured Maricaulaceae bacterium | reverse complement strand
TTCAAACACATTCGCCCAGACGGTGAAAACGGTTTCAGGAAGTCCCGCACAATGCGTCAAATCCAGGCAGGGCGGACAGGGCAGAACGCTGCCTGCATCCGCGATGGCATAATCGGCATAACCGCCGCCAGAAAGCAGCGCGCACACCGCGTCACCGACATTCCATCGCGCCACATTATTGCCAACCGCGTCGATCACCCCCGACACTTCGAGTCCCAGAATATCGCTCGCGCCTGAAGGCGGCGGATAGAATCCCATACGCTGAAAAATGTCCGGCCGGTTGATCCCAGCCGCGGCGCTCTTGATCCGAACCTGTCCCTCTTCTGGCACCGGAATTGGCCGTGTTTCGATCAATAATGCATCGGGGCCACCTGGCTCTGGAGCCGTTACGGCACGCATGGTTTGCGACATTTTATACCGTCCTTGAAAAACAGTGACGCACGGTACGGGACTCGCGCGCCGGTTTTGTATTAGACTGCCCCTGTCATCGCAGACCAGAGAGGAAATTCAAATGATGGATGATGGCGACCTTCCGATGAAGCCTTCGGCGACTGTGATCACACCGGGTGAAGATTTGTCAGCCCTGTCACTGGAAGATCTGGCGGAAAGACGCAGCTTGATCGAAAGCGAGATCGCGCGCATTGATGCTATGGTCACAAGCAAGAAAGCGGGCCGCGAAACGGCCGAATCGGTTTTCCGGACCGGTTAAGATTAACGCATCGGGTCTGGCCCAGGCCTTGCAATTTTGAATTTAGAACCACGCCCATGAGTCACTGATGAGCGATATGACCGACACCGAGACCACACCTTTGCCAACAGGCGCTGATCCGGCGCGGCGCGCCGCCGAATTTGCCGGATCAGAATTGTTTGCCCGCCTATTCCGCGAGGGTATGGACCTCGTTGAGCAAACCGCCGCCTATCTCGATGGTCCCGGGCGCGATGATTCGCGGGCCCTGGGTCGCGCAGGTGCGCTGGCTTATGCCGCTGAAAGCATGCGCCTGACGACACGTCTCATGCAGGCAGCGTCCTGGCTGCTCGCCCAGCGACAAGTTGCAGAAGGCGAGATGAGCCCGCAGGAAGCCACGAGTGGCCAATACCGCTTGCCGGCGCATTCTGAAGACGAGAATTACTGGACCGAGGATGGCGAAAAGGCGCCCGCCACGCTGTCCGACCTCGCCACCCGGTCTGAAGCCCTCTATGCGCGCCTGAAGCGGATTGATGACGGGATGTTCGTTCCGGCCGAGGCCAGCGACGTCACCAATGGACTGGAAGCCCAGATGGACCGCCTGAAATCAGCGTTCGGCACCTAGGTTTTCCAATACCCAGACATGAAAACGGCGCGGCAGGAAACCTGACGCGCCGTAAATCTGTGCGCCTTCGGCGATGGAGCCTTACGCGAAACCCTTGAATTTGTCCTTGAAGCGCGACACACGGCCGGCGCGGTCAACCAATTGCTGGTTTCCGCCAGTCCAGGCTGGATGCGTGCGCGGATCAATATCGAGTGCGATATTGTCGCCCTCTTTGCCATAGGTAGAGCGGGTCTGGAAGGTCGAGCCGTCCGTCATGGTCACAGTGACCATATGGTATTCGGGATGGATGTCCTGTTTCATGGCGTACGCTCCAAAAGGCATGTTGGCGGGCGTTGAAAGCCCTCATTCGAGCGGCGGCTTATAACGGAGGCTCTGCGCCAGGGCAAGCACCCTCTTGCGGTGTGAACAGCCCATATGTGCTGGCGGCAGGAATTCTTGTCCGGCCTTTGCCTGAACGGACTGTCCGCAATAGACTGCGCAATGATGGCTCGAACTATTCTCATCTACGCGATTATCCTCGCCACAGCGGCATTTGCGCTTGAATGGCTCGACTTCAAGCAATTTACCCGCGCATTCGCGACGGAAATCTACATCGTCCTGATTGCTCTGGCCTTCGCCGCTCTGGGTGTCTGGGTGGGTATCCAGCTAACACCGCGCAAGGCCACAGAGCCGCTCGTGGTCAATGAAGCCGCCATTCAGTCACTGGGTCTGACCCGGCGTGAGCGCGCTGTTCTCGATTGCCTCATGACGGGCCAATCGAACAAGGAAATCGCGCGGTCCCTGGGCGTCTCGCCCAACACGGTTAAAACCCATATCTCGAATTTGTATTCAAAACTGGGAGTCGAGCGACGCGCCGATGCGGTCAATCTGGCCCGAGATCTCAACCTGGCGGGCCAATCCGTCTGATCGCACGTGCTAAACAAGGCGAATTCACCCATGAGGGTGAATGGACCTTGATGATAAAGCCTGCTCCATTTCGCGCCTGAAACCATCGGGAGACAGTCCAATGATCAAGAGCATTTTCGTATACGGCATTATTTCGGGCACAGTCGTTATTCTCGGCATGCTGGTCGGCATGGCGATGGCGGGGGGTGTTGGCTCGGAAGCCGTGGGCTATCTGATTATGGTCATCGCCCTGTCGGTAATATTTTTCGGGATCAAGCGACATCGCGATCTGGAGCGCGGCGGTGTCATCAAATTCCTGCCCGCGTTCGCCATGGGCCTGGGTATCGCAGCGGTTGCGGGGCTGGCCTATGTCGTGACATGGGAGATTTATCTGGCGGCCACCGACTATGCCTTCATGGAGCAATACATTCAGGCGTCGATTGAGGCCAAGCGTGCCAGCGGTGTCAGCCCGGAAGACCTTCAGGCCTATATCGCCTCAACCGAAGCCATGCGCGTTCAATATGGCAATCCATTGTTTCGGGTGCCAATCACATTTCTGGAAATCTTTCCGATCGGTCTGTTGATTGCGCTCGTCTCGGCCGCCCTGCTGCGCAATCCGCGCTTTCTGCCGCATCGCCCGACAGTCTAGGCCGCAATACGGGACTCGCTATCGGCTGGTCAGTTTCAATTCGATCCGCCGGTTGCGGGCATAGGCCTCTTCGCTGGTGCCGTCTGCAATTGGTTGGTGCTCACCAAAGCCGGCCGCGACCAGACGATTGGACGGCACGCCCAGATCCTCAAACCAGTTGACGACCGAGATCGCACGGGCGGCGGACAAATGCCAGTTCGACGCATAAGTCGTGCGGATGGGGCGTGGATCGGTATGCCCGTCAATGCGGATAATCCATTCAAGATCGTCCGGTATCTCCGTTGTCAGCTGAACAATCGCCTCGGCAATCGGGCGCAAGCCTTCGCGACCTTCGGTCGACAATGCTGCGGAACCTGACGGAAAGAGTGTATCGGTATCAAAGACAAACCGATCGCCCTCAATGCGCACGCCGGTGCGGTCGCCGAGAATTTCCTGCAGCCGCCCAAAGAAGTCGGAACGATAGCGCGCCAGCTCTGCAACACGGCTGGCGAGCGCCGCGTTAAGGCGCTCACCCAGATTGATGATCTGACTGTCGAGCTCTGCTTCGCGAAGCTCGGCTGCTTCCAGAAGCGCGTTGAGTTCGGCCATTTGCGTGCGCAAGGCCTGCATTTGCAGATTTAGCGCGGTCAGTTGATCGACATTGGCCTGATTGGCCTCTTGTTCAAGCAGAAGCGTGGATTGCACGTCTTCGAGCTGGCCCAAAACCACAACCAATTGGCTAGTGAGGTC
>CAXBKM010000249.1:0-3576 GCA_963976265.1 uncultured Maricaulaceae bacterium | reverse complement strand
GTGCTGAACTGGGCGAGGATCCGCCGCCGCGCCGTTCTGTTCTTGCCAGCTCGACGCTCGCCGCGCTGGAGGTCACCAAGGAGGGCCGTGCCCAATTGCGCCAGGACGCCGCCTTTTCACCGATCAAGGTGCGTGGCAGTGATGAGAAGGATCAGATATGAGCGACGATATGAAAGACGCGCCCGATCCGATCACTGAAGCGATTGAAAAATTGCGCGCACGCTCCGATCGACAGGGCAGTACAGAGACCGGGAGCGACCAGGCGCGGCCAACCCTGGCCATTGATGCCGAGCGCGAGCGCCTTCGCCGTCTTGAAGCGCTGCTGTTTGCCGCGGCGGAACCCCTGGACATTGAAACCCTGCAGACACGCCTGCCTGCAGAAAGCGACATTGAAGCCCTGCTCAACACGCTGGCCAGTGAATATGACAATCGCGGCGTGCGCCTGGTTGAAGTCGGCGGGCGCTGGCGGTTTGAAACCGCGCCCGATCTCGCCGGATTGCTGGCTGAAATACGCGAGGAGCCGCGCCGGCTGTCCGATGCGGCGCTCGAAACGCTCTCCATCATTGGGTATCATCAACCCGTGACGCGTGCCGAAATCGAGGAAATTCGCGGCGTTGCCGTTTCGAAAGGGACGCTCGATCTGCTGTTTGAACTGCGCTGGATCCGTCCGCGCGGCCGCCGCCGGACGCCGGGACGCCCTGTCACCTATGGCACGACAGAAGGCTTTCTGGATTATTTTGGACTGGCTTCGATTGGCGATTTGCCGGGCGTGTCCGATCTGAAAGCCGCTGGCCTGCTGGATTCGCGCCTACCGCCCGGTTTTTCCATACCCGATCCCGCGCGTCCGGACGGCGAAGAGGAAGACCCGCTTGACCCGGACGAGGATGGGCATCTCTTCCATGTCGATTATCTGGGCGAGGGTGATGACGACGATTAAGGCCTGCCATGCGTGATTGCGGCGTTGGACGCAGGACCTACAATGGACTAAGCGTCATAGAGTTACGTTTGCGGAGAGAAAAATGGCACCGGGTATCTGGCAACTTCTGTTGGTCCTCGTTATCGCGCTGGTCCTGTTTGGTGGGCGCGGTAAGATTTCCGCGATTATGGGCGACTTTGCGCGCGGTATTACCAGCTTCCGCAAGGGCCTGAAGGAAGATGAAGACGGTGACGCTGACAATGCCGCTTCAACAAATTCGCAGGAAATTCCGAGTGATGCTGGCGACGAAACCGTGACGCCGGCTCAAGAGGAAGAAACCCGCAAGGGCTGAGGTCCATCATGAATGTGGGATTTGGAGGCGGAGAGCTTTTCGTTCTCGCATTGCTGGCGATCATTATCGTTGGTCCAAAAGACCTGCCCAAATTGATGCGCACAGTCGGACGTGTTGTCGGGCAGGCGCGCTCGATGGCCAAGGATTTCCAACGCAGTTTTGACGAAATGGGCCGTGAGGCTGAACTCGGCGATTTGCGCAAGGAGATCGAAGATCTCAAAAGTGCCAATCCGATGAATGAAGTTCGCAAGGAAGTTCAGGATTTGGAGGCCGATATTCGGTCGCCCGATGAGATCAAGGCCGCCAAGATCAAGGCTGCCCATTTGCCCCCGACCGTTGAAGGCGAGGATAATTCGATCGCGCCGCCGCGACCTGTCAAAAAGCCTCAACCCAAAATCCATACCGGGGCGCCTGAAGATGACTGAGGTAACAAAAGCGACCGATGTTGATGGCGTAGACGGCGACGATGAGGTCGAAGCCTCGCGCGCGCCGTTGCTGGAACATTTGAAGGAATTGCGGACACGATTGATCTGGATGGTCGCCGCGATTTTCGTGGGCTTTGTGGTCTGTTTTATCTTTGCTGAAGCGATCTACAACTTTTTGCTAGTCCCGTTTGAAAATGCCGCGGACCGTGTTCGCGGTGGGGATTTGCAGCTTGAACTGATTTACACCGCGCCGCTGGAATTCTTCTTTGTGAAGGTCAAGCTTGCCTTGTTTGGCGGCATTTTTATTGCGTTTCCGGTCATAATTTTCCAGCTCTATTCCTTTGTTGCGCCCGGCCTCTACAAGAATGAACGCGGTGCTTTCGCGCCATTTCTGATTGGCGCACCGGTGTTGTTCGCGGCGGGGGCTTCATTTGTTTATTTCTTCGTGCTGCCTTTCGTTATGCGGTTCGCACTGGGGCAGGAACAGATGGGCGGGGACGGCGTCGCCACGATCCAGCTGCTAACGCGGGTCTCCGATTATCTCAATCTGGTCACGACCATGATCCTGGCTTTCGGAATCAGTTTCCAATTGCCGGTATTGCTGATGTTGCTCGCAAAGGCAGGTATTTTGCGGGCCAAACAGCTGATCAGCTTCTGGAAATACGCCCTGTTGGGGATTTTCGCTTTCGCCGCCTTTGTGACGCCGCCCGATCCGATCAGCCAGATTATTCTGGGGTCTGCCCTTATGGGGCTCTATGGATTGTCGATCTGGGGGGTCAAACTGGTTCAGCCCAAACGCGACGAAGACGTGAGTGAAAAGCCGGCGGCTGAGAAAAAGTAATTCCGACGGCTACATTATCGGCGTTGTCAGTGGCCACGCACGGGTCTATCACGCGCCGACACACTGTTCACAGGTCAAGACCATGCATGACATTCGCGCAATTCGTGACAACCCCGACGCCTTTGACGCCGGGCTGGCGAAACGATTTATGGAGCCGCAATCCGATGCGATTCTGCGCCTGGATGCCAAGCGTCGTGATGCATTGACGCGCCAGCAAGAGGCGGAAACCAGTCGCAATGCCCTGTCGAAACAAATCGGCGCGGCCAAGGCCAAGGGCGATGAGGCAGAATTTCAACGCCTGCGCAGCGAAGTGGATCGCCTGAAATCCGTACTGGAGGACAGCAGTGAGGAGGCCCGTCACTTTGACGATGCCCTGAACCAGCATCTGGCCGGTTTGCCGAATTTGCCTGAGGGTGATGTTCCGATTGGCAAGGATGAGGCGGCCAATGCCGAAGTCCGGCGCTGGGGCGAGCCACGCCGGATGAATTTTGAAGCCAGGGATCATGTCGATCTGGGCGAGGGGCTTGGTCAGCTTGATTTTGAACGCGCCGCCGCGATGTCCGGCGCACGCTTTGCTGTGTTGCAAGGCGGCCTGGCGCGTCTGGAGCGCGCGCTCGCGCAATTCATGCTCGACCTGCATACAAGTGAGCACGGCTATACCGAAGTCAGCCCACCCTACATGGTGCGGGACGAGGCGATGTTTGGAACCAGCCAGTTACCAAAATTCGAAAACGATCTCTTTCGCGTCATTGATACCGATCTGGTCAAGCTGGCCGCTGAGGCGCGTAATCGGGATGGACATCACGATGCGTCCGGGCGCGAAATCGGTCCGATCTCGTCGATCTTGAGTGCAATTCGCGAACAATCGCGCTGGCTGGTACCAACGGCTGAAGTTCCGCTGACAAATCTGGTACGAGAAGCGATCCAGAGCGATGTCGACCTGCCGCTGCGCATGACCGCCTACACGCCATGCTTCCGCGCCGAAGCGGGCTCTGCGGGCCGTGATACACGCGGCCTGATCCGCATGCACCAATTCCAGAAA
>CAXBKM010000248.1:0-3577 GCA_963976265.1 uncultured Maricaulaceae bacterium | reverse complement strand
AGGGCCGGGATGGGATTTTCGGCGAGTTCGGGATAGGCCACATGGCCCTGTCTGCCTGTCACGGTAACAATGCCATTCAAACTGCCACGCCGCCCGATTTTGATGGTTTCGCCCAGCTTGTGAGGATTGGTCGGTTCACCCACCAGAACCTGATCAAAGCGTTCACCGCGCGCATGCAACGCCTCCATCAATTTGACGGTGCCATTGATGGCCGGGCCTTCCTCGTCACCGGTAATCAGGAATGCGATCGAGCCCGGCGGTGTACCGTGCTGGTCGATATGAGCGCCGACAGCGCCAGCAAAAGCGGCAATCGCACCCTTCATGTCCGCGGCCCCGCGCCCCCAGAGAATTCCATCTTCCAGTTCACCTGAAAAGGGCGCGTGGGTCCATTCCGACTCGGTGCCTGTCGGGACCACATCGGTATGCCCGGCGAATGCCAAAACGGGGCTTTCACGGCCCAGCCGCGCATAGAGATTGTCGACATCGCCAAAGGGAAAGCGCTCACATTTGAAGCCGAGAGCGGTCAGCGCAGTTTGCAAGACATCCAGCGCCGTGCCGTCATCGGGTGTCACCGATGGTGCGCGGATCAAATCTTGGGCAAAGCGAACAGAATCAATCACGTGTCGGACCTTGAGAGCTGCAAATCGGGTCGGGTTGACGCTATACATACCGCATAGAGTGAGTGAAGCGATATGGGGAATGACGCCATGGCGAGACGCAAAGCAACAGACATGCCCGCAGGTTCGGGGTCGGGCTATCCACCACCCCATGACGCGCAATGCCAGGGGCGTGAATGGCATACGCTGGGCGATGCATTTGGATTGACGCAGTTTGGCGTTAAATTACTGCGTCTAAAACCCGGCGTCTGGTCGTCACAGCGCCACTGGCACAGCCATGAAGACGAATTTGTCTATATGCTGGAAGGCGAGGCGACGCTGGTGACCGATGAGGGCGAAGAGGCGTTTTGTGCGGGCGATTGTGTGGGCTTCAAGGCCGGCGTAAAGGACGGCCATTGCATCCAGAATAACAGCGATAGCGATGCCGTCATGCTGGTCTTGGGCTCACGCGATGATCGCGATTTTGGCGACTATCCCGATATCGACATGAAATTCTGGCCTGGGCGCTATTCGGCCCCGGCACGCTGGACCCGCAAGGACGGCTCGGAAATCTAGTCCCGCAACAATTCGTTGATGCCGGTCTTGGCGCGGGTCTTTTCATCGACCTGTTTGATGATCACCGCGCAGGCCAGCGACGGGCCGCCCTTGGGATCGGGCAGGGAACCTGGAACCACCACTGAATAGGGCGGCACTTCGCCATAACTGACCTCACCGGTCGCGCGGTTGACGACCTTGCTGGAGGCGGAAATGAACACGCCCATCGCAATCACCGCGCCTTCGCGCACGATGACGCCTTCCACGATTTCTGACCGCGCGCCGACAAAAGCGCCGTCCTCGATAATCGTTGGATTGGCCTGCAAGGGCTCCAGAACACCGCCAATACCGGCTCCGGCCGAGACATGCACATTCTTGCCAATCTGTGCACACGATCCAATGCTGGCCCAGGTATCGACCATGGAGCCCTCACCGACATGCGCGCCGATATTTACATAGCTGGGCATCAGGACGGCCCCGGGCGCGATATAGGCACCGCGCCGCACTGCACAGGGCGGGACAGCGCGAAAACCGGCGCTTTCAAAATTTTCCTGTGTCCAGCCTTCAAATTTTGACGGCACCTTGTCCCACCATGTCGCACCGCCGGGGCCGCCGGGGATGATGGCCATGGGATTGAGCCGGAATGACAGCAGAACCGCTTTTTTGAGCCATTGATGCACGGTCCAGACACCGTCTTCGCCGCGTGACGCGACGCGGGCCTCACCGCGATCCAGTAGATTGACCGCCGCATCAACCGCGTCAGCGATTTTGGTATCGCGCGCAGAAATATTGTCGCGATTGTCCCACGCCGCTTCAATCGTGGTTTTCAAGGCTTGGCGATCTGCACTCATGGTGTACTCCGGGTATTGGCGGTGACGGCCTCGCCGAGGAAGGTTTTCAGACAGTCGGCGGCAAAATGGACATGGTCGGGATGCTCACCCGGTCCGGCGCTTTCCTCGTCACGCTCGCCTTCGCCTGCGCGGATCAGAATCGTTGTCCAGCCCAGCGCGTGGGCGGTTTTCAGATTGCGCACCGAATCTTCAAAGAAGGATGCTTCGCGGTGCTGGATATCAAAGCGGGATGAGAATTTCTCGAAACCCGCCATCAGTGGTTTGGGCGCAAAACCGGAGGCTTCAACGTCAAACATATCATCAAAACAATCATCGAGGCCCAGGCGCCCGCAGACATTCTCCGCATGTTTGAGAGAGCCATTGGTATAGACATAGCGCTTGCCGGGAAGGCTTTTGATATGGGCGGCCAGAACCGGGTCAGGGTCGATAACGCTCAGATCAATATCATGGACGAAATCAAGAAATTCGCGCCCGTCAATGACCTGTCCATTGGCCATCAGACCGTTCAGCGTGGTTCCGTGATCGCGCCAATAGGATTTCTGCACGATCCGCGCTTCATCGTGTGGCAGCCCGAGTGTTCGTGAGACATAATCGGTCATAAGCGCATCGACCTGGCTCATGACGGCGGCGTCATGCGGATAAAGCGTATGGTCGAGGTCAAAGACCCATGTGTTCACATGGCTGAGATCCGGCGGGGTCATTCGACATCCTCAGGGGCATCGGGCAGGAGAGCGGGCGCAGCCACAAACATCTCCTGCGTCAGAGTGACAGCGGCACTGGACTCAACCGGTTCGGGGATTTGTCGGAACGGCATTTCGGCATAACCGCGAGCCGCACAATTATCGCGTCCTTCGGCCAGGAAACGAGAGGGCGCGACGCAAAACAATTCGTCTCCTCCGGCCAGCTGTCGCCGACTGCCGCCCGTTGTTTCGGCATAGTAAAATATGTCTCTCGTCTCGATCCGAGCTGCGATTACGCGGGTGCAGGCACCCGGTTCCAGGCGCCACCAACCGCGCGATTCCCAATTGGAATTACGCTGCAGGGCGACGACAACTGCGGCCGGGCTGCCGGTTTCATTACACATGGACAGGCCCGTCGTCGCATTGCGGCGCAGGGCAGCGGCTTCCAGTGCATCAATCAATTGTGGGCGCTCGGGCGTGCGCGGCAATTCTGCGGCCTGAACAAAAGCGGCAATGGCGCGTGTCGTGCGGCGCCCGGCGACGCCGTCAATGGACCGCATGTCAGCGCCTGTCGCGCGAAGCAGGCGCTGAACGCCCGCCTCCTGTGCGCGGTCTCCAAAGTCAGCGGATTCGACCAGAACGGTCCGCAGGCGATGCTCGCCGCGCAGCGCGCTCTTCCAGTCCGAGCGGCTCGCAATCGGTCACGCCTTCAACGGAAAAATCAGACGGGCCGACGCAGAGCGGGATATCGCCCCGCCATTCGCGAACGCCCCCGAGATAGGCCGCGCTGGAGCGCGCATACAACAATAATGGATCGCTCGACTCCGGGTCGATTTGCGGCCCGGTCTCGACGCATTCACCGGGGCGAACCCGCGTCCAGCCTTCAACGGCGACC
>CAXBKM010000247.1:0-3586 GCA_963976265.1 uncultured Maricaulaceae bacterium | reverse complement strand
TGCTGCTCTACTCGCTCGCCTACCGGCCCAACCCGGCATCGATTACAATTGAGTTTGTCTGGCTGGTGATCAGTGCCTATGGCATCTGGCGTGCGCTTAGGGCGCGGACGGCAAAAGGCCCGAATTGAAATTGACCGCGATTGCGTCATGATACGGGTATGAGTGACGACGAACCGCCAACCCGTACAGAACGCCTTTTCCTGCGCATGACGATCATGCAGACCGTCATGACGGCGGCCGCCGTGATTATTTCCATGGCGGCGCTTTATGCAGCCTTTGTGCAGGCTGAATCCGCTCGCAAACAAACCGAAGCGGCGGTCTGGCCCTATGTCGATATCGGCAACACCATTGTGACACAGGACGGGGAAGCGCGTGGCGTCGTGTTTATGGAAAATACCGGGATCGGCCCCGCTCGCGTCCGCGCTGTCAGAGTGCGTGTGGATGGTGCAGCGCAACCCAACTGGACCACGGCGCTGGAAGCAGTCGGGATTGAAGACCGCTTTGGCTATATCAATATGACGAACCAGGTGCTGTCGCCTGAGCAGACCCTCTCGGTTCTGAGATTGCGCGACCCACGAAACGGCCAATTGCTTCGCAATATGTGGGAAGACCGCTTTGAAATTTCTTATTGTTATTGCTCGGTCTTTGATCAGTGCTGGATACAGTCCGACCCGGAAATGGAAACACCCGAAGAAGTTGACCAATGTCCCGCATGGGACGGTGAGCGATTTGAGAATTAGCGCGCAAAGCGTGCAAATTCGGACGCCACGCGTTCATAAATGTCGCGCTTCCATGGGATGATCAGGGCCGGGACCGCGTTCAAAACTTCCCAGCGCCAGGCATCAAATTCGTCATCTGTCGCGCGATCCAGATCTATGTCCGAATCTTTGCCGGAATACCGGCAAGCAAACCAGCGCTGCGCCTGACCGATCCAGCCACGTTTCCTGTGGCGTGGCAGGGCGGCGACTTCGGGCGGAAAGTCATAACTCAGCCAGTCGGATATTTCGCCAAGGCGTGAGACCTGACCGGGTGCGATTCCGGTTTCTTCTTCCAGTTCTCGCATCGCCGCAGCCTCGGCGTTTTCACCTTCGTCAATTCCGCCTTGTGGAAATTGCCAGCAATAAGGTGCGGGCGTATTCGCGCGCCGGCCGATCCAGACGCGGCCCTGCGCATTGAACAGGACAACACCGACATTCGGGCGATAGCCTTTCGGCGCTTGCAGCGAACTCAATGGCCGCTCGCCGATGACGCGTCATCATCGTCTGAGGCGGCAGGTGGCCGCTGGCCAGAGGCGGAATTGGCGCGTCTCTCTGCGGCCTGCCGGTTCATGATGGCCGATGGCGGTGCGAGTTCATAACCGCGCGCTTCCAGTCCTTCGGCCCAGCGTTCAACCTGATCAACGGTGGCCGGGTAGGCAAAGCCCGCGCCGATGGCGCTGCCGTTTTGCAAAGCCAGGGCTTCGAGCATCAGGAGCATTTCATCGATTGAACGCGGTGAGGGATCTTCATCAAGAACCCGGTCGGCGACGCCCCAATGATTGTCCGACCGCGCGCCAGCCGCTTCCAGCGTTGCACGGCGCCCAGTGCCATCATTGAGGAAAGCCACACCGCGCCGCTCCAGTCGGCGCATCGTGTCCGCCAGGGCATCTTCGGAGGCCGTATAGCGCGCACCCAGATAATTGGTGACAGCAAAATAGCCTGTGGCCTGACTCATCAACCATGTCAGGCGGCGCCATCGACCAGCAGCGTGTGGGGGCCGGGGTCGTTATTGGGATAATCATAGGGCTCCATCGGGATTTCGATCAGCACTTCATGACCGGCGGCACGGGCACGATCAATCCACCCCTGAAGGTCGCGCGCATAAGGCGCAAAGCTCAGGGCAACTTCCGGCGGCAGACTCTCAATGGCCGCTTCCGTCACGGCGCGGTTGAGGCCCATGCCGCCAACTACGATCGCGATGGCGGGCGTGTTGGGATCACCATGCCAGGGCCGGGCATAGGCACGGCTGGCACGCATGCCATCAACGCCAATAATCGGAAGGGAACCCGACGGGCCCGGTTCGGTCAGTCCGGCCAGTGGCGCAGCCGGCAAAGCGTCGCGCGATGCGGCGTGGGCGTCCTCGGCAAGGCCCGGATTACTGCCATCAGGTGCGGTTTCAAAACCGTCATCAATGCCCGACAGGCTGGGCTCGACATCCGGGTCATCACCGGCAAACTCAACGGGGCGAGGCGTTTGCGCGGTTTCAACCTCGGTGATTTCGGCGCGCAAGGCGGGTTCTGGCGCGGGCGCCAGAGCGCCGCGCCCGATGGGCGGGCGCCCGGACGGATCACCAAAAATGGCGATGGCCGCAATACCAATGGCAAACAACAGGGCGGCGCCGCCGCCTGCCATGAGCGGGGCTTTAAACGGCGACGACTCGCTGGAGGATCGATAGCTGGCAGCAGTCATGGTTAACGACAGGGCTCACAAGGTCATCTGGCACAGACAGGCCTTGCGGACAGACTTATGCCCGCAAGGTTGTCGTTAGACGCTGCCGTGATCCCCGGTAAGAAACAGTTAACGCGACAGGTTTGCCTGCTCACGTTCTGCAGAGGCGGCCAGAATTTCGAGCGCGCGGTGCAACTGATAATCCTCGGTCTCGACCCAGTCTTCCGGTGGTTGCTCGATAACGGCCGCGGCCGTCTCCTGGCGTTCTTCACCTTCTTCGTTTTCCAGAGCGTTGGGCAGATACTCTTCGCCGATTTCCAACGGCTCGTCTTCCGGGTCAATCGCGCGTGCGGCGACATACCAGTCGGGCTCAATGCCGGTTCCCTGAATGGACTGGCCTGACGGGGTGTAATAGCGGCCTGTGGTCAGGCGCAATGCACCATCCCGGCCACCACGCAACGGAATAATCGTCTGGACAGAGCCCTTGCCGAAGCTGGTCATGCCGACCAGCGTGGCGCGTTCACGGTCGCGCAAGGCACCGGCCACGATTTCAGCCGCACTGGCCGAACCTTCATTGAGCAAGACGACAATTGGCGCACCGTTCAGCATATCGCCGGGACGGGCGTTATAGCGCTGGTTTTCACCGGGATTGCGATAGCGCGTCGACACGACTTCTCCGCCATCCAGGAAGGCTTCAGAAACACCGATAGCCTGATCCAGCAATCCGCCCGGATTATAGCGCATGTCAATCACGACGCCCGGGATATTGCCGTCAAAAGCTTCACGCATTTCACCGAGTGCATCGATCAGCATCTCCGTTGTGTGTTCGTTAAAGCCGGCAACCCGCAGATAGCCAAAGCCTTCTTCTTCGCGCCACGCCACCGAGCGGAGCGGAATTGTGTCGCGCACCAGGTTGAGATCAAACGGATCTTCATCGCCGCGCAAAATGGTGATCGTGATGGGTTCGCCAATGGCGCCGCGCATCAGATCGACCGCGTCATTGAGGGCAAAGCCAATGATCGACTCGCCATCAACAGCGATAATGTGATCGCCTGGTTCCATGCCGGCGCGTTCAGCCGGTGTGTCTTCGAATGGAGAGATTACAGTGACCATCTCGTCGCGGATGGTGACCTCCATGCCGAGACCGCCATATTCGCCGC
>CAXBKM010000246.1:0-3587 GCA_963976265.1 uncultured Maricaulaceae bacterium | reverse complement strand
GCAGAGGCTGCAGAGCGGGTCCAGATATCCGATGAAACCGTCGAAGAGTTTGGTCGCCAGCTTGATCTGTTCACTGAATACATGCGCGGTGAAGCGCCGGAATTGACCGAGACCCGCTAGGGGATTTCAGCGGCGCCAATCGTATAGGCGCTAAACCGGGACGCCAGTCTGGCTTCGCGGGTTTCAACCCGCACCAGAACCGGCCCTGTTGCCTCAACCGTCAATACCGTCAGACCGGACTCCTGGCGTGACCGTGCCAGACGCCGACCGGTTTCGGCGTCAAATACGACAATGCCATTGCGCATGTCCTCAACCTCGAAACTGACCTGAATCTCCACTGACCCCTCAGACTCGATCCGCCAGATATCGGCCAAATCATCATGGCCAACATGGCCATTGGCCGTGTCACCCACCGCCAGAATGGGATGCTCACCCTCTCGCTCGGCGTCGGCATCGCCGGATTCACCGTCGGGCGTGGACTCAATTGTGATTTCAAATAGTGCATCAGGTGCCGTGCGGTCATAATTGTCACCCACGCCGATGATAAAGCCATCGCCTGTCGTATCAGCATAGTATCCGACCAGGCTTTCACCGGGCAGATTGCGAATGCGGGGGAAGCCCGACCCGGCGCGATTGCCTTCCATATCCAGCATCTGGATCGTCATCGCCCCCAGCGACGCCGCGGATTCGGTCGCCGCCTCGTCATCGCCGTGCCACGCATAGGATTGAAGCAATCCGCGCACGACGCCCAGCTCGCCTTCATCGGTCGCAATTCGATAATAGCGATACTCGCCGCGCGGGACGAGCTCGCCGAGCGTGTAAATGCCCGGCTCCAGGAGGACAGCGTCCGGGATTGTATGCCCGCCGGGTGTCGGGTTTTCACATTTCAGGACTGTGCGCTCAGACCGCCTGACGGTCATGCCGACGACTTCGCGCAGCGCCTCAGCCAGACCATCCGCGTCCGGCGCATCGAGATAGCGCCCACCCCCGGCCTCGGCGATGGCGCGCATCTGGGCTTCCTGCTCCGAGTCCAGATCAAAGCCAACGACATAGGCCGACAGATTGATGCCCGACGCACTCAATTGCCCGGCAATTTGCACCGGATCACCGCCGCAGGTTTCTTCACCGTCGGAGATCAGGATGATCAGGCGTTCACGTGCCTCAATCGTAGCCAGATCTTCACCCGCCCCCGTCAGGCTCCCCGCGATGGGCGTATAGCCATAGGGCGACAGATCACGCGCCGCGCCAATCATCGCGCCGGAATTGTCTCGCGCGAATTCGGTGAGCAATTGGGTATTGGGGCAGGAGGCCTCGGCAGAATGGTCAAGGCTTGAATCGAAACCATAGGCGCGCAGGCCCGCCACGACATTGGCCCCGTCCAGAACTTCGGCGGCGGACTCAAACGCGGCCATGGCGATCTCCATCTTGGCGCGCGGCCCGCTCCGCGCGGCCATGGACCCGCTGGCATCGAGAATAAATTCAGCGGCAATCGGGGCCTCGCCTTCCGGGGCAACGCTTTCGACGCCGGGGGTCGTTGTGCCGCGCACGACTTCCAGAATGCGCTGCTGGATGATGTCAAAAGCCGGACAGGCATTGATGCCGTTGTCGACCGGCTCAACTTGTGCCACAGCGCTTGCGCTCAGCGTTAGAGCCAAGCTGCCCGCAAACACGCCGGCGTCAATTCTGTTCCGCTTCATCATCCCAACCCCCATTTTTCGCCAATTCGCGACCAGACTAGCACAAAGCCGCTCTACAATCCCCTCAGCGATCAAAACTGACGCTCCGGATCAGCGCGAAGACGTTCTGGTCGGGCTTCAAACCAAGATCATGAATGGAGGCGCGCGTCAGGCGGGCCCGAATGCGTGTGTTGCCCAAGTGCAGAACGGCATGGCCAAATGGCCCATCCTCATCGGTTTGAATGTCCGCGATGGTGACCGGCAGAATATTGCGAATACTCGTGCCTTCGGGGCGCTCTAATGCCAAGGCCACATCGCGTGCCCGAATCCGCAAACGCAGCCACGCGCCGATGCCGACATCATCCATCAGCGGCATGTCGAGCCTATGTCCGTCGATCTCCATATGTGTCAATTGATGCGCCGCATCGTGACGGGTGACCCGCGCCTTGATCAAGCTGCTGGGATCACGTCGCCCATCCGCCGTTTCAACATCATAGCGTGCCAGAATAGTGTCGACCGGACCATGGCTTTGCTTGCGCCCGTTTGAAAGCATCAGCACGTGATCGGCCAGTTCAGCCACATCGTCGAGCGAGTGGCTGACCAGCAGGGCCGGAATGTCAAAGGCACGTAACGCCTCACGCAGATAGGGCAGAATGTCGCCGCGCCGGTCACGGTCCAGCGCGGTCAGTGGTTCATCCAGTAAAAGCCAATCGGGCCGTGTGAGCAAAGCACGTCCCAGCGCAACCCGCTGACGCTCTCCGCCTGACAGCGTGGCCGGGCTCTGTTTGAGAAGCGGCCCGAGTTCCAGCGCCTCAATCACACCGGACAAGGTGAGCGTTCCGGCCAAACGTTTGGCACGCCTGTCGGCAAACGCCAGATTGCCCGCCACATCGAGATGAGCAAAAAGCGCGTCCCCCTGAAACACCATGCCAAAAGGGCGCTGCCAGGGTTTTGAATGCTGGCCATTTGCCCCGTCGAACCATGTCGTGTCGCCGACACGAATATGCCCGCTTTGCGGTGTTTCAAACCCGGCGATCAGGCGCAGCAAGGTACTTTTCCCCGCTCCATTGGGTCCCATAATGGCGGTGACGCCCGCGCCAATTATCTCCGCACGCAGATCCAGCTCAAATCCACCGCGCGCGAAACGCAAATCCAGATCCATGCGCCTATCCGACATGGGGGGTCAGCTTTCGGTTCGCCGTATAGACCGCCAGTAAGGTCACGAATGAAAAGACCAATAGTCCGCCTGCCAGGATATGAGCCTGGCTATATTCCAGACTTTCGACATGTTCGAACACGGCGATGGAGATGACCTGGGTGCGTCCGGGGATATTTCCGCCAACCATCAGCACAACGCCAAATTCACCGATTGTGTGAGCAAAGGTCAAAACGCTCGCGACCAGGAAACCGCGCGAGGACAAAGGCAAGGCGATTGTCAGGAAGGTATCAAGCGGTTTGGCGCGAAGGCTGGCTGCGGCCTCCATCGGCATGCGCCCTACCCGTTCGAATGCAGCCTGAAGAGGCTGTACCATGAAGGGTAGCGAATAGATCACGGACGCCACGACCAGTCCGGAAAACGAAAAGGTGAGCGTATCTCCGGTTAGCGTCAGCCAGAATTGGCCGATCGGCGCATTGGGGCTAAGCGCTATCAGAAGATAAAAACCCAAAACCGTCGGCGGTAAAACCAGTGGCAGGGCGGTGACCGCTTCAATGACAGGCTTGAATCGCGAACGGGTCTGCGACAACCACCAGGCCAAAGGCGTCCCGATGAGCAAGAGGCACAGCGTCGTGACGGTCGCGAGCGCAAGGCTGAGCGCAATGGGCGCAAAATCAATCATCCCTCAACCTCATAGCCATGCATGCGCAAAATGGTGCGCGCCGGATCGCTCTGAAGATAGGCGATAAAGTCGC
>CAXBKM010000245.1:0-3600 GCA_963976265.1 uncultured Maricaulaceae bacterium | reverse complement strand
GCGATGTGCCGCACGATCATGAGCGCGGGCGCTCGCCGCGGTGCCATGATGGGTGTGATGCGCGATCATCACCCCGACATTTTGGCGTTTGTCGAGGCCAAGCGGGATCGCAACCGACTTCGCAATTTCAACCTGTCAGTCCTCGTCAGCGATGCCCTGATCGAGGCGGTGGACGACGATTCCAACTGGCCGTTGCACTTCAACGGAACCGTTCACAGCACTATTCGCGCCCGCGATCTGTGGGATGCAATCATGCGCGCGACCTACGATTTTGCCGAACCGGGCGTGATCTTCGTTGACAGGATCAACAAGACGAACAATCTGTCCTGGCTCGAAGAAATTGCTGCGACCAATCCCTGCGGTGAACAACCCTTGCCGCCCTACGGGGCCTGCCTGCTCGGCTCGGTCAATCTGAGCCGTTTCGTCCTTGAGCCATTTTCCGATAGCGGTCGCCTCGATCTGGATGCCGTCAAATCCTGCGTCGCTACGGCGGTGCGGATGATGGATAATGTCATTGATGTCAGCAATTTTCCGCTGGAGGCGCAGCGCGACGAAGCTGTGAACAAACGACGGTTGGGGCTCGGTGTGACCGGACTGGGCGATGCCCTGATTATGTGCGGCATTCGCTATGGGTCTCCGGAAGCCGTTGAAGCTGTCGATACTTGGCTGGGCGCCATAGCGAACGAGGCCTATCGGACCAGCGCGTTACTGGCGTCGGAGAAGGGAGCCTTCACGCTCTTTGATGCCGAGCACTATCTCAAGGCTCCAATGGTTCAGGCGCTTGATGCCGATGTGAAGGCCCTGATCGCTGAGCACGGCATCCGCAACAGCCATCTAACATCTATTGCGCCCACCGATGGCTCGCATGTTGATGAGCAAATTCAGGACTTTGCTTATCTGACATATCGGGCCCTGTTCGGCGATGATGCCGAGCTACCGGATTATTTCGTGGAGGCTGACGGCCTGACGCCCCGTGAACATGTAAACATGCAGGCGGCTGCGCAGAAATGGATCGACAGCTCCATCTCCAAAACCATCAACCTGCCGCAGGACATAGATTTCGATGCATTCAAGGATGTCTATCGGCTGGCCTATGATATGGGCTGCAAGGGATGCACGACCTACCGGCCCAATGGTACCACGGGTGCCGTTCTCTCCAAAACAGACGCAGACGCCGCCAATACGCCGGATCCTGCCACGCCCGCCGCGATCGCAAACCGGCCCGAGGAACTGCCCGGGCAGACCTACAAGATAAGGTGGCCGCATAGCGAACACGCTATCTATGTCACGATCAATGACATTGTAGAGGATAGTGTCAGCGCGACCGGTGACACAGTGCGGACGCGCAAGCCCTTCGAGATCTTCATCAACTCAAAAAATATGGATCATTATGCGTGGACGCTGGACCTGACGCGAATGATCTCCGCCGTATTTCGCCGCGGCGGAAATGTGCGGTTCGTTGCAGAGGAATTGGGTGCCGTGTTTGACCCGCAAGGCGGAGCTTTTGTAAGCGGGCGCTATGCGCCCAGCCTGTTGGCCGTTATTGGCGGTGTGATCGAGCGCCATCTCAATGCGCTGGACGGCGGCGCCTTGCCGGTGTCGATCATGCCGGATATGGCGCGTGCGGACGTTGGCAGAGTCGAGGTGGAGGAAGTCTCTGCGCCTCTTGGGGGCATGCTGTGTCCAAAATGCCATCAGCCGACGATCGTGAAGATGGAAGGGTGTAATACGTGCACGAGCTGCGGATACTCGAAATGCGGCTAATGCGCGCAGTTAGATCAACTCGGAGCCCGGAATGAAATACGCCATCGGCCAAGCATGGAGCATCAAGGACATTGATGCTCCGAACGCTCGCATCGTCATTGGCCGCATCGAGCCAGCCGCTCAGCTCGACGGAAAGATCGTCGTGCATTGCTCAATCTTTGACGCCGTCATCGCCGATACTGGCGACGGGCCAGAGCCGCTGCTTTTCGGGCATATCCCGTTTACTGAAGATGCGTTCTCCGCATCGGTTGAAACCTTGCTGGATTCGAACGCTCGTACGGCAGAGGCCTTCGATCAGGGCTATTATCAATGGGCCGAGGCCATGGGAGGCGCATTTGCCGGCCCGGTCGCGGCGACTCTGTCGGATACCATGCAGGCCGCGCGCGACTAAGTTGTGGACGGCCGACCGACGACACGTTGTCACCTCTTTTCGGCTAAAGATCGCGCAGGGCTGGTCAGGATTGCTACGCGGCAATGCGTCTCATCGGCATTCTGACGAAGATTGGTAGTCTTGAGAAATATCAATATTGGGACCCCATCATCATGAGCCAAATCTCTGATCGTGGTGCGAAACGTCGGTCGGCACTGCCCATTCTTCAGAATGCCTTTCGTCCCTTTTTCCTCGGCGGTGCGATTTGGGCAGCGGCCATGGTTCCGCTCTGGGCCGCCGAGTATTTTGGCTGGTCCAGTATTGCTCACGGAATGACCGGCCACGCTCATGAGATGCTGTACGGGCCGAATTTCCTATCTGGTCTTTGCCGGTATTTGGGCCGAGCTTGTGGATCTCGCCTTTCTCATTGTTCTGGCGCTGGTCGTCATTCGAGAAATCGCGACCGGCAAAAACTGGCGCAATCTGCCGGTTGCCGTTCTGATCACTTTATTTGCGATCTCCCATATTGTCTTCCATCAGCCGGAGATGAATGCCGCCGCCATCCGCGCCACATTCGGAGTCGCAGCCGTGTTAATAGCGCTAATTGGCGGGCGAATCGTGCCGAGTTTTACCCACAACTGGCTGGCGGCCAACAGTCACCCGGCGGCGAACCGCATGGTTTCGCCCATGAAGATAGTCGACATGCTGGTGATCGCGTTGACAGCGGCGGCCCTGCTCGGCTGGGTGGTGCTTCCGTTTCACCCATTCGTCGGGGTGCTGTTGGTTCTAGCGGGGCTCGGCCAGCTCTACCGGTTGGCGCGGTGGCAGGGGTTGGCCACATTTCGCGAGCCGCTGGTCTGGTCGCTTCATGCCGGGTTTTATTGGCTGTTTGCTGCTCTGGTGCTGATCGGCGGCGCCATTGTGTGGCCGCAGGCGATTCCGCCAGCCGCCGGGCTCCACGCGATGGCGGCGGGCCTCATCGGTTCGATGACGCTGGCGGTGATGACCCGCGCCAGCCTCGGTCATACGGGCCGACCCCGGTCTGCGAGCGCTCTCACGACAACGGTCTTTGGGCTTGTCCACGCCGGTGCGGTGCTGCGTGTCGCGGCGGCGTTCAACGCCAATGACCCAGCGTCTTTGATCGCGGCTGCCAGCTTGTGGAGCGGGGCGTTTGCGCTTTTTGCGATTGGATTTACGCCCATGCTGTTGGGAGCAAAACGCAAGCCGGGCTGATCAGCCGGTTCCCCCCAGCGGCTTTGTCAGAGGATGCCCGATGTTTGAGGGTTAGGCGATATTTTCGCCGGATGAAAAACCCATTTCGCTACTTTAAAACGTCGCCTGGGCAGTGTCAGATTAAACCGGTCGTTATCGGTTCGCCGGCAAAAATGCCTGGATGAAAAATCCATTTCGCTACTTCAAAACGTCGCCCGAAGTCATTCGCCTCGCTGTGATGCTTTATGTTCGGT
>CAXBKM010000244.1:0-3603 GCA_963976265.1 uncultured Maricaulaceae bacterium | reverse complement strand
CGCGACAAATGCCAGCGTCGTCAGGACGGCCAGCCCGGTAATCCACCGAGCAGGCAGCATGAAAACCAGCGCGGCGAGTGTCAGATATGCGCCGTAGAAATGCAGGATGTCATAGCTCCACTGAGCGCGAAACGACACGCCGACAATGAAGAGGAAAAGCCCGCGTTTGAGCAGCGCCATGCGCGCTGCGCGGCGATCTTCCCTGGTCCGGGTTCGACGCGCGCGCGCCGTCAGCAGGGCAACGCCAACACCCGCGACAAATACGAAAGTTGCTGCTGCTCGCCCTGAAAACAGGCTGGCGGCCTGTGTCACCCATTCAGGGTCAGTGTCAGAATTGTTGATGTAGATATGAAAATTCACGACCATCATGCCGACAAAGGCAAAAAAGCGCGCCAGATCGATACCTTCCAGACGCGCTTTGGCGGGCGCGCCGATTTCGGAGAGAATAGGGGTGTCACTCATTCGCCTGCCTCGTCCGGCGTTGGACAAACAACATCCGGTACAGGGCGTGTTCGTCCGCCGCCTTCGCCGCGACCAATCGGGTCCGCGCCAAAGCCAATATCGGTGTCGGTGTAGCGCTCCGACCCGCGACCCTCGCCGGCCGGGTCAGCATGCGCGCCGCCATCGCGGTCCGTAATTGCGCCGGTGCCGCGTCCCTGACCTGCCGGATCGGCGGAAGCACCGCTGTCGGCATCTGAAACGCCAGTGCCACGCCCTTGTCCGGCGGGGTCGGCGCTCGTCCCAGTGTCAGAATCGGACACGCTATTTCCACGGCCTTGCCCGGCCGGGTCAGCCGAGGCACCGGTATCAGAATCCGTAATATTGCCGCCATGCGCGCCGCGGCCATTGCCAGCCGGATCCGCATTCCTTCCGCGATCGCTGTCGGTCAGGCCGGACGCGCACGCGGCCTCGCGTGCACTCCAGGTGCGCGATTGCGCCGAGGCACCAGTGACGATGCTGCCCGCGCCAAAGACCAGCGAGCCGCCGGCGACGCGCGCCAGAAAAGAGCGTCGGCTGGGCCGACCGCGTTTCATTGTCATTTGATGTCCCCAATCGCGAACCGCTTCTAGGTCGGCGAGGTCGGGTTGCCAAGTAACATCCTGCTACCCGCCCAATATCTTCCACCCCACGACCACAAGCCAGTGAATGAAGACCGGCGGCCAGATGGACTGCGACCGCCGATAACTGATCGTGCAGATCAGGCCGAGTAGAGCAGTGATCATCAGGAAGGCTGGATCGAGAAAGACGGGCTGCGCCATGGGCAAGCCAAGCCAGACCTGAACCGGATGCCAGATAACGAATGCGGCAAGCGCCAATCCACCGCGCCAGCGCCCGGAAAGGCCGGACAGTCCGACCCGAAAAGCCAGTTCCTCGCTTAAAGCAGGCACGAAAAACGCTGTAACAACGATGAGCAGAAGAACGGGACTCAATGCGGCCCAATCGACCAATACTGGAAATGTGACCAGCCCGGTCGTCTTGCTCACCAAGCCTGCTGCCAGCAGGAAAAGCATAAACAGACCAATTGCTTCCATGGCATCGCGCATTGTCGGCAAGCGCTTGATCGCTAATGTTGCATCTGCGAAAAGGCTTGACGCGGCGCAGCGAGAGGCCTTCAAGATGCGCGCGAAAATTACCTCAATCATCCTCCCGGTCCTCTTTTAAGGAGACACAATATGAGCACACAAGACGATCCGATTGTCATCGTTGGCATGGCCCGTACCCCGATGGGCGGCCTGATGGGCGAACTCGGCACACAATCCGCGAACGAATTGGGCGCGATTGCCGTGAAAGCGGCCATGCAGGAAGCTGGCGTTGCCGGCGACGATGTCGACAGCATCTATATGGGCAATGTGCTCTCCGCAGGCCAGGGCCAGGCCCCGGCGCGTCAGACTGGTATCAAGGCCGGTTTGCCAAAATCGGTTGAGGCGACGACGCTCAACAAGATGTGTGGCTCAGGCATGCAGGCAGCGATTATGGGCCGCAACGCACTGATGGCGGGCGAGGGCGAAGTTCTGGTCGTCGGCGGTATGGAATCCATGTCCAATGCGCCGCATCTGATGCCGTCTCATCGTGCCGGTTTCAAATATGGTCATGATCGTATTCTCGATCATATGGCCCTTGATGGCCTCGAAGATGCCTACGAGCACACGGCGATGGGCGTTTATGCCGACATGATCGCCACCGAGCACCAATTCACGCGTGAGCAGCAGGACGCCTATGCGCTCGAAACCCTGTCCCGCGCCCAACGCGCAACCAAGGACGGCGATTTCAAACGCGAGATCGCGCCTGTCACCTACACAACCCGCAAGGGCGACGTGACGGTCGATACCGATGAATTGCCCCGCAAGGCCATGCCGGAAAAAATCCCGAGCCTGCGTCCGGCCTTTTCCAAGGACGGCACGGTCACAGCCGCCAATGCATCTGCGATTTCCGATGGTGCGGCTGCTCTGGTCATGATGCGCGCATCAGAAGCCGAACGTCGCGGCCTCAAACCACTGGCGAAAATCGCCGCCGTTGCATCACATGCCCACGAGCCTGCCTATTTCACAACCGCACCGGTTCCCGCCATGCGCAAGGTTGTCGAGAAAGCCGGCTGGAATATCGAGGATGTCGATCTCTGGGAAATCAACGAAGCCTTTGCTGTCGTCCCGATGATTGCGATGAAAGAATTGGGCCTGACCCACGACAAGGTCAATGTGAATGGCGGCGCCTGTGCGCTCGGCCATCCGATTGGCGCGTCGGGTGCCCGCATCATGGTCACGCTGGTTGCCGCGCTTGAAAAGCAGGGCAAATCAAAGGGCGTCGCGTCACTGTGTATTGGCGGCGGTGAAGCCACAGCTGTTGCGATTGAACGCGTCGCTTAACTCGCGACCGTTTCGTTACGGATTCAAGCGGCCCCGAACCTCTGGTTCGGGGCCGCTTTGTTATCGCAAAACAGATTGAACCATATTGGCTCGGCTTTCACTCGCACGGAGAGTAAAAATCAACCCTACGCGGACCAGTTTCAGTCCCAGAATTGTCAGATTGGCCGCGTGTATGGAGCGGCTGATCCTGCAAATGAGAATTTAGCTGTCCAGAGAAACCACCCGGAATGAATAGATCAGGGTTGGTCCGTTTCTATTGAATTCGACCGTGATCTTCGATGCTTTTGCCGGACACACAAAAAATGCATAGCGCGTTTGCCGGTGCTAGAGTGGACATAATGGCGTAATCCGCGCTAGAGCCCGCCTCTATCGTGTGCCCGCATGGGCGCGCCTCCGCTTTTTGTTTTCGCTTAGCCCCGCGAGGCCCCATGACAGCGTCCCAGCCCCGCTACCGCGTTCCTGTTCCCAAAAGCCGTCCCGGCGACGTGCCCGATTTTTCGGATGTCGAAATTCCGGCGGCCGGAGAGGCCACGCGCCCCGGCATTGATGCCAGTTGGAGCGAGACCCAGCCACTGGCGCTCGGTCTGATCCGAGCCCTTGATCACAACCATCAGGCCGTTGGTCAGTGGGATCCGCAGATTGAACCGGGTGTTTTGCGCGAGGGCCTGAAAAACATGGTCCTGACGCGCGTCTATGACGAGCGCATGCAAAAACTCCAGCGTCAGGGCAAGATGAGTTT
>CAXBKM010000243.1:0-3607 GCA_963976265.1 uncultured Maricaulaceae bacterium | reverse complement strand
CGGACGCCGATTTTTCTTCATAATAGCGATTGCCGAAATCGTCTTCGCCAACCTTGCTGCCGCGCTTCATCAGCGTGAAGAAGGTACCCGGCGTGGCATCATTCCACCACGCAAACATTTTACCGATAAATCCCAGCATGGCGCTCGCCACTCCCGTCGTTTCGCGACCGAATATGCCTTGCGTCGAACGCTACGTCCACAGGGCAGAACCGTTTCGCCACATTGCACGATTTTGGCTATGCTGATCGGCGATTCGGGGCAAACAGCGAGACGATCCAGAATGGCCAAGAAAACCGGCAAGACCGGCTCCAAGCCGACACGCAAAACGGCAAAGCCAACCAATCCGGCTGATCCGACACCTGAGGCGCTCGTTGAGACCATCATTGAAAAAGTCGTTGAACGGGTCGCCGAGCGCCAGAAACTGCCCGATCGGCGCAAGGGCTATATCCAGAAAGCCACAGTCGGCGGCCACAAAGTCTATCTGCATACCGGTGAGTTTGAAGATGGTGAACTCGGTGAAATTTTCATCGATATGCACAAGGAAGGCGCGGCCTTTCGCAGCCTGATGAATAATTTCGCCATCGCGATCTCGATCGGCCTGCAATATGGCGTGCCACTGGAAGAATTCGTGGATGCCTTTGTCTTCACACGCTTTGAACCGGCCGGCGCGGTTGAGGGGAATGATTCCATCTCCCATGCCACGTCGATACTCGACTATCTGTTCCGCGAACTCGCCGTCTCCTATCTGGGCCGCGAGGATCTGGCTGAATCGACGCCCGATGAGAGCGGCGGAATCGGCCGCGGCGTCAAGAATGAGAAAGCCTTTACCGAAGAAGCGGCGAAACTGATTTCGAAAGGCTTCTCGCGCGGGCAGATGCCCGACAATGTGGTGATGTTTGCAGGCAAGCCGGCAGCAAAACCCGACGCCGAGACCCCGGCAACCGATACGGCGAAAGCGACCGTGATTGATCCGCAAACCTATACCGGCGATCCCTGCCCCGATTGCGGGCATTTTACCTTGCGTGAAGCCAAGGCCGGGTCGGTATCCTGTGACGCCTGCGGTCATGTCGTTGTGTCTGAAACAGGCTAGCGCTGACTACCAGTCCTTGTGGACAAATCCCAGATCGCCAGCCGGCGGCCACGGAAAATCAGCCTGAGCCAGTCGCATCGCAAAATTCGGTGTGGCTTCGAGGTCAAACGGTGCGCCGCATCGACATGCCACAACGATATCGATCAATGTCAGAGCGCCGAGAGGGCGTGCATCAATCGTGGCAGCCAGCGCATTGGCTTCCTCACGGTCCCCCATCATCGCCAGAACCACGAGTTCAAACCAGTCGCCGGATCCCAAAAAGGGCTCGAGTATGGCGCGTGACGCAGCCTGATCGGGATTCATTGCGGCGAGGCGCATGCGCTCCCATTCCCAGCTTTCTTCAAGCATGGCTGCAGCATCATCCAGCCGCTGAAGCCCCAGGAGCGCTTCAAAAACGATAAACTCGCTCTCATACACTGCACCCATATGGGCAAGCTGTTCGGCAATCGCCAAAGCATCTTCATAGTCGCCACGGGTCAGATAGGTTTCGCCTAACAGGCTTATCGTCGTAACATTCAGGGGATCACAACGAACATGATGGCGCGCATAGCGCAAGCGCGCATTAAGATCGCCATAGAGATTCATCAACGCTTGGAGCCAGTTATCATGCGCGCATTCGGTTGCGCGCAAGGCATTTCCGATGATCAAGGGAGCGCGCGTCCAGTCATCCGAGAACAGCAATTGATTGGCCTCGACCATGGCCGTCCGAGCGCCGCTGGACGCCGCGTTTCGTGCCAGTTCAAGCAGCTCGTCCTGACGGGCCATCAGTCGATCGAATTCAGCCTGATCAAAGGGGTCGGCGTCTGCAATTTCGACCAATTGATGTGAATAATAATCGCTCTGAAGCAAATAGGCTTCCGAATATTCCGGTGCCAATTCTGTCGCACGTTCAAAAAATGGGTTCGCGCGCTCCAGAAGGTCATAATCGGCTTCTTCATGCGCGCGATTCCACAAATCGGCCCCCTGCTGATAGGCAATGAATGCGTCGATATTCCCTGTCCCGGAATTTCGCATTCGCGCGCGACGCTCATCGTCCAGAACCACGCGCAACACACCGGCAACATTTTCGGCAATATCTTCCTGGATCGCGAATACATCCTCCATGGACCGGTCATAGGTTTGCGACCACAAATGCCGGTCATCCGACGCGCGGATCAACTGAGCGGTGATGCGAACACGATCCCCGGCGCGGCGAACCGATCCCTCCAGCACATGTGCGACGCCCAGACTTTGCGCGATTTCTGGAATTGCCGGAATATCCTCGCCCCTGAACTGAAAGGCCGATGTACGTGATGTCACGAGCAATTCGGGAATGGATGCCAAAGAGTTGAGAATTTCCTCGGTCAATCCGTCAGCGAAAAAGCCATCATTCGCGTCAGCGCTGAATGCGGCAAACGGCAGAACCGCAACCGATAATTCGGGCGCTTCGACTTCCGGTTCAGGTGCTGGCGCGGGTTGTGAGGCCGGCGTGACAACCGAGACAATGTCTCCTGAGTCAGCCTGGATAGTGGGCGCTTCCGCAGGCGGAATGGCGTCGCGATGCATGAAAGCCTGCCATGCGATGAGGCCACCCACAAAAACGAGCGCGCCGATAATCACATAATCAAGCGATGACGGCGCACTGCGAATTTCATGCCCTGTACCGGTGACGGTCTCGGTCCGTTTGAGCCCTTCCGGTGTGAAATCAAAGGCCCAACCGACAAACAGGACGACCGGAAAACCGGCCATCAGGATGATAAGCGTAAACGTGTCGGTCCATTCCGGCATGCGCGCCGCTGTGCCGACAACATCGACCACCTGCAGGATCAGCCAGCCCATGACCATATAGGCACCGGCCACCCGAAAGACGCGCCTGCGGCGAAGCTCCTTGAGAAATTCGAACATCGTGATCGCTACCCGTCCTTCAGCGCAAAGCCATGGTCAGGCTCAGTGGGCCAGGGGAAACCGGTTATCAACATGATCAGGGCCATGCCGTCCGTCCATGACGGCATGCCGGCCGCAGTTTCCACCGCGCCGACGACTTGAAGAACAAGCCATCCAACAACCGTATAGGCCACCGCGATGCGAAAAATGTTTCGCGGTCGCAATTCGCGAAGGATCGACCTCATGTATTCCCCCCTGTCGGGTCAGGCATTGCCATATTTTGCATCGCAATACAATGATTTGCCAGTATGTTGATGGTCGTGATTTTGCCACACGAAACCGGCATCAGGCTTGCACGTCACAGGGGAAAGCCACTTGGGAGCGCATCGTTATGAAACGCTTTTTGACACTTCTGGGCCTGATGGCCGCTATTACTGCACCCGCCCTGGCACAAAACGCCGGAGAAATTGGCCGCGTGCAGTCCGGTGCGTCCTGTTCGGGCTGTAACCTGTTTCAAGCCGATCTGGCTTATCGCGACCTGCCAAACGTCAATCTGTCAGGGTCTCGCCTTCGTCAGGCCGATATGAGCCTGGTGACGATGAATGGTGCCAATCTGTCGCGCGCTGATTTATCGGTCACCAACATGTTTGGCGG
>CAXBKM010000242.1:0-3610 GCA_963976265.1 uncultured Maricaulaceae bacterium | reverse complement strand
AAATGCGCTGGGTTTCCGGATTGATCTTGATGATCTGGACATTGAGCGTCTGGCCGACTTCAACGACTTCGCTCGGATGACCCACACGGCTCCACGACATGTCGGTGACGTGCAGGAGGCCATCAATGCCGCCCAGATCCACGAATGCACCATAATCCGTGATATTCTTGACCACACCTTCGCGGGCTTCACCCTCGGCCAGTTGACCGACGAGTTCAGCGCGCTGCTCGGCGCGTGATTCTTCCAGAACAGCCCGGCGCGAAACCACGATATTGCCGCGCGGACGGTCCATTTTCAGGACCACGAAAGGCTGTTCCATATTCATCAGCGGCGCGACATCGCGCACCGGACGGATATCGACCTGCGAGCCTGGCAGGAAGGCTGAGGCACCGCCCAGATCGACGGTAAAGCCGCCCTTGACCCGACCAACGATCGCGCCGTTGACGGGTTCTTTCTTGTCGAACGCTTTTTCCAGCTTGTCCCAGCTTTCTTCGCGGCGCGCCTTGTCGCGCGAAATGACAGCTTCGCCGAGCGCGTTTTCGATGCGCTCCAGATAGACTTCAACGTCATCGCCAACGGATGGAGCTGTAGAGCCCGGTCCGGTGAATTCGCGCAACTGGATGCGGCCTTCGGTCTTCAGACCGATATCGACCGTGACAAAATCATTTTCGACCGCAGTCACGCGGCCCTTGATGACCGAGCCTTCGGCCAGATCACGGCCAGCAAAGCTGGCTTCCAGCATTTGGGCAAAATCATCGCGCGATGGCGACATGGTTTCGGTATTCGACATTGTAGGGGGATACTCCAGGGGTATTCGTTTGTATTCTGGCCAACGGTGTTCCGGTGGTCTTGCCGCTTGATTATGCGGCGCCTGGGTCGGCACGCCGCGCATCACGCACGGCCAGAATGGTTCCAACAATGGGCCGGTTCGATTTTTCAAACCCGCCCGGTTAAGTGATCGGAGACACGCCGGTCTTGTCGCTAACGAGTTCGACGGCCTGCCCAATCGCGGCGTCTATACTCAACTGGGTCGTATCCAGCAAGACCGCATCGGCTGCTGGCTTCATCGGCGCATCGGGTCGCCCGGCGTCTCTAGCGTCACGTATCGCAAGCTGACGCTCGATTTCAGCAAGTGCAATGTCTTCGCCGCGATCGGATAATTCCTGCCAGCGTCGCCAGGCTCTGACTGCGGGTTTGGCATCTATAAACAGCTTCACATCGGCATCCGGGCAAATGACCGTGCCAATATCGCGCCCATCGAGAACCGCCCCGCCGTCCTGATTGGCAAAGCGTCGTTGCAGATCAAACAGGGCGTCCCGGACACCGGCATGCGCGGAAACAACAGATGCCGCAGCGCCGGCCGCGGATGTCCGGATTTTCATTTCGTCCAGGCTCGCAGGATCGAATGTCCGCGCCAGGGCCGTCGCCTGCTCACCGTTATGCGGGTCCGCGCCTGCATCCAGAACCGCCACCGCGACACCGCGATAGAGTGCGCCCGTATCCAGGCAGGGCAGGCCAAAGGCTGCGGCCAGGGCGCGTGCAATCGTGCCCTTGCCCGAGGCCAGCGTTCCATCGACGGCGATAATCATGTTGATCCCATATCGGCACCCAGAGCGCGCATATCCCTCACGAAACCAGGATAGCTTGTCGCAATCATCGCCGCACTGTCGGTCGACACAGGCTGGTTTGATGCCAGACCCATCACCAGGGCCGACATGGCGAGGCGATGGTCGCCATGTGCCTGAACGACACCGCCGCCGGTCACACCCGATGGCCCACATCCCTCAATAATGAGGTCATCACCTTCGATCGCTGCACGCACACCATTGCGGGTCAGCAAGGCATGGGTCGCAGCCAGTCGGTCGCTTTCCTTGGCACGCAACTCACTCAAGCCGCAAAGCCGTGTCGTACCGGTCGCAAATGCGGCAGCGACAGCCAGGACCGGATATTCATCGATCATGCTGGGCGCGATTTTGGCGTCCACCGCAACACCGCACATCGCGCTGGTCGCAATTTCGATGTCAATCAAATCCTCGCCCGCCTCTTGTCCGGCGGAGCGCACAGTCATGTCAGCGCCCATACGCCGCAACACATCATAAAGCCCGCTGCGCCCCGGATTATTCATGACACCTTTGATGGTAATCCGCGAGCCGGGCACGATGAGCGCCGCAATCGTCGCAAAGGCAGCCGAGGACGGGTCACCGGGAACCCGCAATATCGCGCCGAACAATGCCTGTTCGCCCGGCAAGCTCATCCGAATACCGTCGCCGCTGCGCTCAATGTCGAGATGCCCGCCAAACAAGGGCAGCATCCGCTCGGTATGATCGCGGGTCGGACGGGATTCATAAACATGTGTGTCACCGCGTGCGCCCAGGCCAGCGAGCAAAATGGCTGATTTGACCTGCGCTGAAGCGATCTTTGGTGTGATCTCGCGACCAGCAAGGACACTGGGACGCAATTCAACGGGTAGACGGCCCTGGTTTGACCGCGATTGCAGGCCCATGTCCGTCAAGGGGGTCAACACCCGTGCCATCGGGCGCGATGAGAGACTGTCATCACCGATAATCGTCGCATGACCGCCCGCGCCGGCGATGGCGCCCATCAATAATCGCGCACCGGTGCCCGAATTTCCCAGATCAAGGCTTGGATTCGTGTCGGAAAATTGCCTGTTACACCCCGTGACCAACCAGCTTCCGGCATCATTCCTGGCTATCGTCGCACCCAATTCAGCAATAGCCCGGGCAGTGGCGAGAACATCATCGCTTTCCAGCAAACCGTCGATTTTCGTGGTGCCGGACGCCAAGGCGCCGAGGATGAGTGCCCGATGTGAAATCGATTTATCACCGGGCGCAACCAGTGTGCCCGACAAGGCACAGCCTGCGCGTGACAGCAAAGAATGTTGCGGGGAGGTTGACGAGTCGATCATTGCGCGAAATATGCCAGTTGAAAATTGGATACGTAATCGGGTTTTGACAGCGCGCCGCCAAACTGGCAACGGGGCGTCGATGGACCGGCAGACAAAATGGGGGGATTCCCTTGGCTAAAGTTGATCTCGGCGAAAAACGCATTTGCCCCGAATGCGATGCGAAATTCTATGACCTGACGAAGCGCCCCGCGCATTGTCCCAAATGCCATCACGAATTCGATCCCGACGCCGTGGCTGCCAAGGGTCGTGCCAAGCCTGAAGCAGAGCCCGAAGAAGACGATACCGAGGACGAGGCCGCTGACGACACGTCCAAGGATGATGATGACGAGGATGATACGAGCCCGGATGATCCCAAAGAGCTCAGCGAAGAGGATGTAACCAAGGCACCACCGGGCAGCGATGACGACGATGATGATGACGATGCATCAGCCGACGATCTGCCCGATGATGACGATGATGATGACGACATTCTTCTCGACGATGATGATGATGATGATTTCGATGTCGATGATGGCGACGACGATGATGACGATGACATCCTGTAGAGCATTCACCGCTTGATCGCAGCGCGGGCTTTGACTAGGTTCCGCGCCTCGCGCCAAACAGACATTCCCGGGCGCACAATTTTTGGGGCCATAGCTCAGTTGGGAGAGCGCTTGCATGGCATGCAAGAGGTCGGCGGTT
>CAXBKM010000241.1:0-3632 GCA_963976265.1 uncultured Maricaulaceae bacterium | reverse complement strand
ATTAACGCAAGGCGGGGCGGATGCGCGTGAACGCGCCGATGCACTTTATGCGCTAGGCTATGTTGCATATCGCGATGACGATTTGCCGGGCTCCGCCGAACATTTTGCCGACGCGCTGGTGCTGTATCAGGATTTGTTGCCCGTACTGCATGGGCGGCGATTACGCGCCAATGGCTGGGCCACCATGACGGCGGCGATTTCAGAACGGATGGCGGCGCAGGACAGACAGCTTTTCATTATCGCGGCGCACGCGCCTCCGGCCGATTCCATGCTGGCGCAAATCCATGGCGGCGACTGGTCGCAGACTGATCCGCCCGGCTTCGACGTGACGGCCTGGCATGGCCGGATTGATGGTTTTGCCGTCTTCATGGTTGATGTCGACGCGTTGGGTGTGCCGACCAATATCCGGTTTCTGCAGACCCATCCTGGTGATTTGTGGAATCAGGAAATCATTGACGGCATGACGTCATGGCGATTGTCGCCCGAGGCGCTCGCCGATCCGAATGCCCGAAAAACCGATATTGTTTTGACCTTCGTTTATGGTGTGACGCGCTATCAACGTTAGCGGCCATTGCCTCGACGCCGTGTGCCGACTATGTCCGCGTCCATGACATCGCCATTGCGCCCTTCCAGTTTTTCATTGATCCGCACCGCCCTGTCGGATGCGTGGGGCCTTGCCCGGCGTGATGGCGTGATGGCGCTGGGCGTATCGGTTTTTCCCGGCGTGTTTTTTACTGCCTGCTTCTGGCTGGCCGTGCAAATCGTGATCAGCGACAACAAACCTTTCGGCCTGTTTTTCCTGGCCCTGATATTGGCGTCGCTCAGCCTGTTGCTGCCCAAGGCCGTCTTGATGCGGCGTGCCGGTCTGGCGGGCACGAACAGGCAGGGGCAAGGATCACTCTTCGGGGATGTACGCCGTTATGCGATTGTATGGCTGCTTCTGCTTGTGCTGGGTTTCACCGTATTGGGCTCGGCCGGATTTGCACTGATTGCGATGCTGGCTGCTTTGGATCTTGCGGCGCGATCGGCGGCCGATGCGCCCGCGATTGATTCTGACGCCGCCGATACCGCATTGCCCCAGCTGGGCGAGTATTTCGGCCAGACCGAATGGGTAATTGCCGCGCTTGTTATTGCGGGTTTTGCGTTTTTTGCCGCCTGGTTCCAGGCCCGTCTATCGCTGGCCTATGCCGCGACAACGGCGCGGCAGGCGGTGCAGGCCCTGTCGAGTTTCGCGCTGACGCGCGGGCGATGGATAGCCGTCTTTGTGACGTTTCTGGTGGCATCCATACCCGCCATGGCGTTCGCAGCTTTGGTGCGTGCCGCCTTTATCGCCACCTTTGACCCCCAGGACATGACAACGGATCTGGTGCTCATCAGCCTGCTATTCTGGGTTGGCGCAACGCTCACGCTTGCCATCTGGCTTGTCAGTCATGTCGGTATTGCCGCATCGCTCTACAAAAGCCTGAACCGGGACACATAATCCCCGGTTCCCGCATGACGTGGCCCGAAAATCACGTATTATGATATCTGGAAGGGGTTCGTTTTTTAGCGAACAAGGGGACAGATATGACAAAACCGGATTTTGATTTCGGATCGGCCGTTGGCCATTTATTCGTAACATTCGGACGCCGCCCCGGTGGAACACTGTGGGTCGCGTTGTGGAATGCCATCCTGATGACGGCGGTTTCCGCGCTGATCATACTGACGCTTTGGCCAGCCTTTTCAGCGATTTGGGACATTTCACTGGCCGGGCGAGAACCGTCTCCCAATGAAGTATGGAGCATTCTGGCGCCCTTCATGGCCGCCATACCACTATCCTTTCTGGGCGGTGTCGCGGCGGCATTGATGGCGCAGGGCGCGTGGCTGCGTCTGCTGACCCGCAATGAGGTGGCCGCCGGCATTCCGTTGCGGTTCGGCGGCGATGAATTGCGCCTTCTGGGCGTCAACCTGATCTATTTTATCCTCGGACTGGTCGTGTATGTCGCCTTCATAATTGTGGCAGCGATTATCGCCCTGATTGTGGGCGGCAGTGATGGCGGTATGGCCGCAGGGGCTACAGCCGGGTTGCTCGGCGGTCTGTTCGTGCTGTTTGCAATCGTCGCCTTGCTGTACCTGGCAATCAAACTGTCGGCGGCTCCGGCGCTGACAGTTCATGACCGGAAACTCCATTTCTTTGAATCCTGGAGTGCAACGCAACAAGTCTTCTGGTGGATTTTGCTCAGCTATCTGGTGATGTTGATCATCATTTTCGCGACGCAAATGATTTTGGGCACGGTGGTTCAGTTTATCTTCCTCGGCGCTTTCATCCCGCTCATCATGGAGATGGCGCAATTGGGAGATTCCGGTGTCGATGACCCACAGGTCTTTCTCACCATGCTCCAGGATCAGTTCAGCAATCCGGCGACACTCGTCGTGCTGGGAATTGGCGTGCTTCTGTCCTTGATGTTGCAAACCCTGACCGAGGCGTTGTGGCACAGTGTTGGTGCCTATACTGCAATCCGTCATCGCACCGATGTGACACCGGTCGCGGCACCAGAACCCGCATCGACAGGAGACACCGAGTCAGGCTCAACTGAAGCGGATTCTGAATAAGGGATTCGGTCGCATTTTGGGTTCCGCAACAATGCTCTGGGGGCAGGTATGAGTTCGACATTTGATTCCGGCAAGGCGCTCGGGTTTTTCTGGGATGTGTTCAAGGCGCGTCCGGTGGCTTTCATCGGGATGGGCATCTGGACGGTCGCGCTAATCGCGGCGCTCGGTGCGGCCCAATATGCACCGCTAATGGCCTACCTGCAGGACTCACAGACGATTGCTCCGGATGATACCGAAGCCCTGTTTGCCAGCCTGGCCCAGTTTTACGGCGCCCTGGGGCCGATCTGGTTGATCGGCATGATCGGCGGCGTGTTGATCGAAGTGGCCTGGCTGCGGCTATTTGTGCGCGGCGAATGCACGCCCGCCATGCCTTTCCGGATCAGCAAGGATGAGGGCGGCTATCTCCTGACAATGCTGGCGCTGGCCGGGATCATGCTGGGTGCCTATATCGCCTGGATTATTGCCATGATCGTTATGGGGTTGGTCATCGGTCTGGCCCTGTCACAGTTTTCTGCGGCCCTTGCGACTGTAGGAATATTTGTAGCCATATTTGCCAGCGCCCTGCCATTTCTCTGGTTGCTGGTCCGACTGTCGCCCGCTCTGGCACTGGCCGTGAAACGCCAGGCCTTCGCACTGGGGGATGCCTGGACTGGCACGAAGGGTTGGTTCTGGCCGATGTTTGGCACCTATCTCATCGCCTATGTCGTGATGTTGGTGCTTTTGCTCGTGATCTTCGCCGGGGCCTTTCTGTTCGGTTATGACATGACCGGCATATCGACCACACCGGCCATTATGCCCATCACCGGTGTCGTAATTTTCTATGCCATTCAGGGTGCCATCATGATCATTCCGCAGGCGATGATGCGCGGGATTGCCGTGAAGGCCGCTCTGACGATCGACGAAGCGTCTCCGCCCAAAGGCGAGGCCGCCACGCCAACAGTCTGATACACATATGTCTGACGATGCCCGGGGAGGGGCTGGATAATGACGGGTCGTGAACTCTATACGGCGCGCAAGCCGCGCCATCGCCGGACATGGTC
>CAXBKM010000240.1:0-3632 GCA_963976265.1 uncultured Maricaulaceae bacterium | reverse complement strand
GGCGACCATGGTGATGGTACCCAATCGACCAGCCGGACCGATGAATGCCATGACATTACCGTCTTCCCGACACTCAACCTGGCAGCAGGCGCGTGTTCGGGTAACGGCATTCTGTTCGACATCACCAATCCACGCGAACCGCGCCGGATTGATGCGGTGTCAGATGACGGATTTGCCTATTGGCATTCGGCGACATTCAACAATGCGGGCACGAAGGTGATTTTCACCGATGAATGGGGTGGTGGCGGTCGTCCGCGTTGCCGTGTTCAGGATCCGCTCAATTGGGGCGCGAACGCGCTATATGATATTGTTGATGGTGAACTGGTCTTCCAAAGCCATTACAAGCTGCCTGCCCCGCAATCGGAACAGGAAAACTGTGTCGCCCACAATGGTTCGATCATCCCTGTGCCCGGGCGCGATATTTTTGTTCAGGCCTGGTATCAGGGCGGGATTTCGGTCACCGATTTTACTGACACGGCGAACGTGCAGGAAATCGCCTATTTTGACCGCGGTCCGATCGACGCTGATCGCCGGTCAACAGGCGGTTTCTGGTCAACCTATTGGTATGGCGGTCGGATCTACGGCACGGAAATCGTGCGTGGCCTCGATGTTCTGGAGCTCGCACCCAGCGAATACCTGACCGAAAACGAGATTGCCGCCGCCGCGATGGCCGATCAGGGCCAAACCTTCAATCCCCAAAGCCAGTATCCTGTGACATGGCCCGATCATCCGGTCGTCGCACGGGCTTATATGGATCAGTTGCAGCGTGACGAGGCCTTGCCCGAAGATAGCCTAACGGCGCTCAGCGATGCGCTGGATCAGGCGCTGATTCATATGGAAGCTGACACGTCAGATGCGGAGCTGTCGGCGATGCTGGACGCTCTGGCCGGTGAACTGGACGCGGACGCCTCTGAACGAATGGCCGCCTTGCAAGGTACGCTAATGGGGATTGCGGAAAGCTTGCGCTAGCGCCTAACGCCGCAAGCGAACGTCCTTCAATATCTCTCGGGCCGCATTATGTCCGGGCGCGCCGGTAACCCCGCCGCCCGGATGTGTGCCCGATCCGCATTGATAGAGCGCTCTAACGGGTGTTCGGTAGTCGCCATGACCCAGCACTGGGCGCGCCGAGAAAAGCTGATCGAGACTGAGCGCACCGTGAAAAATATCGCCGCCGACGAGGCCGAAATCGCGTTCCAGATCAAGCGGCGTCAGGGCTTTGTAACCCAGCACTGATGCGGCAAATCCTGGCGCATGATGATCGACCGTGTTGATCATGATTTGTGCGACCTCATCGCGGTGATCATCCCAGTTACGTCCGCCTGACAGAATTGGTTGAACATGCTGGCAGAAAAGGCTGGCGACGTGCTTGCCGTCCGGAGCAAGACTGTCGTCCAGCGTTGACGGGATCAGCATTTCCACGATGGGCTCAGCTGACCAGCCGTTTTGCCGCGCATCGTCATAGGCGCGCTCCATATAAGCGAGGCTGGGCGCCATGATGATACCAGCGGTCAAATGATCGCCGGGCTCGGGCAGGCAGGTAAAATGCGGCAATTCAGACAAGGCAATATTCATCCGGAATGTGCCGGACCCATTTTTGTAACGCGCAATACGCTCGCGAAAATCATCAGGTTGGGCTTGGGCTGGAACAATTGATTTGAAAAGAAGCGAGGGATTGAGATTGGAGACAATGGCCCTCCCCCGAATCTCGTCGCCAGCCGCTGTCACGACACCAACGGCGCGGTCATTCTCGACGCACAAATCCTCGACACCGCAATCGGTCCGGATCGTCACGCCGCGCTCGACGCAGCACGCGGCCATGGCCTGCGTGATTGCGCCCATTCCGCCAATTGCATGCCCCCAGGCACCCTTCTTGCCATTCACCTCGCCGAAGACGTGATGCAGGAGGACATAGGCCGAACCCGGCGTATAGGGGCTGGCAAAATTGCCCACGATGCTATCAAATCCGAGCATCGCCTTGATCGGGTCGCTCTCAAACCAGCCATCAAGCCAATCACCGGCCGACTTGGTGAACAGATCCAGTAGGTCGCGACGTGCTTCCATCGACAGATCACCGAGTTTTTTACCGATTGAAGCGGATTTCAGAAGTTCGGGAATGGCGCTGATCAACCCACCCTCAATGACGTTGGGCGGAGTTTGCAGAACGAGGGCGCGCAGCGTGTCGGCGATAACTTCCAAGCGGCGCTCATATTCAGGCAGTCGGTCTGCATCGGCCTGCGAGAATTTGGCGATTTGTTCACGCGTGATTCCGTCACCGGCCAGCAGGTAATTATCGCTCAAGGGCAAAAAATTCGACGCCTTGCGCTCAACGATTTTCAGCCCGTGCCGGGCCAATTCCAGATCGTGAATGACGGTCGGATTGAGCAGAGACACGGTATAGGAGCATGTCGAATTTCGAAAACCGGGCTGAAATTCCTCGGTCACTGCCGCGCCGCCTACGACACCGCGCTTTTCGAGAACCAGAACATCGAGACCGGCTTTCGCGAGATATGCGGCGCAAACCAGCCCGTTATGACCGGCACCAATAATGATCACGTCGTAATGAGCGTTGTTGGTCATGCGATTCCCCAAATCCTGGCACGATGCACGGTTTCACGGGCGCGCCTGTGCGTCCAGATCGGACCTGTTCCCGGCTCACAAATTCGCGAGGTCCGGCGGATGTAATCAGTGGGCCATTGCGTGGCAGGCTTTGGCCTCCTAGGGTCGCTCTCGCTGTATGAATCAAACGAATTTCCAAGGGGTATCCATGTCACATATTACGACCGTGCTCGCTGCGAGCCTTCTGATGATGGCGTCTGCGCAGGCGCAAGATACTGAAATGCTCGCCGAGGACGGCGTCGAAGCCGAGGCGGCCGCCGATGAAGGATGGGATGTCGCCGCGCCACCTCTGCCAATGCGCGACATTCCAATCGAGGTCACTGAAGGCACATGGATGAGCCTCGATGTCAGCCCGGATGGCTCGACCATCGCGTTTGACCTGCTCGGTGACATTTACACCATGCCGATCTCAGGCGGTGAAGCGACGAGTATTTCCTCGGGCCTGCCTTGGGAAATTCAGCCGCGCTTTTCACCCGATGGGTCGATGATCGCGTTCACATCCGACCGGGCAGGTGGCGACAATATCTGGATTATGGACGCCAATGGCGAGAACCGTCGTCAGGTGACCAGTGAGAGTTTCCGTTTGCTCAACAATCCGACATGGCACCCTTCTGGCGAGTATATAGCTGCGCGCAAACACTTCACGACCTCGCGCTCGGCCGGAACGGGTGAGATCTGGATGTATCACCTGTCGGGCGGGAGCGGTGTTCAGCTCGTCGAACGTCCGAATGACGCATTCCAGAAAGAGCTGGGCGAGCCGATCTTCTCCCCGGATGGCCGTTACGTATATTACACAATCAATGTCACGTCGGGTAATTCCTTCATCTACGCGCAGGATTCCAACACCGATCTGTTCAATATTCGCCGTTATGAACTTGAAACCGGCGAAACCACGACCGCCGTCTCGGGCGCAGGTGGTTCGGTTCGGCCCGCGATTTCTCCCGATGGCAACACGATGGCCTTTGTGCGTCGTGACCGCCTCCAATCCCAGCTCTGGGTTAAGGATCTGACCTCTG
>CAXBKM010000239.1:0-3639 GCA_963976265.1 uncultured Maricaulaceae bacterium | reverse complement strand
GGGCGTCGGCGCTGTCATATGTGACAATCCCGCTATTGCTGGCGGCGATGTATTTCGGCGCCCGGTTCGTGGCGGAGCCGCTATTGTACCATTTCTATTACACGCCTTTTGTCGCCCTGCTTCTCGTGTCGTTTCTTGACGGGTCGTCGCTTCCGATCCGATTCTTCTCGTCACGTATCGCCGTGCTTTTGGGTGAGGCGTCGTTCGCGTTTTACCTCATCCACAAGCCGCTGGTCGATATCGGCGAAAAGGCCCGCCACAAATTCGGGCTGTTTCCGTCCGACCTGGTCTTTGTGATCGTGATGCTGGCGCTTTGCATCGCTGTGGGACTGGCGACCCATTTGCTGATCGAGAAGCCGGTCGGACGCTTCCTGCGCCAGCGTATCAACCCCATGAAAATCCTGAACCGGGCCTGATGCCCCTGAGGGAGCGGTGGACAAATCGCCCTCTGCCTGCCAGCACAGCGGGTAAAGCAACACAGTCAGGGACAAAGACATGTCGATCCTCCTTCTCGAAAAGCGCGGCCCCATAGCGATCATGACGCTGAACCGGCCGGACATGATGAATGCGCTGGGGCAGGCGGGCGACGGGCCCGCCGTGGCGGCGGTTTGCGCTGAGGTCGTGGCGGACAAGTCGATCCGCTGCGCGGTGCTGACCGGGGCAGGGCGCGCCTTTTCAGCGGGCGGCGACGTAAAGGCGATGAAGGAGCGTTCGGGCGCGTTCGGCGGCAAGCCGTATGACGTTCGCGGCGGGTACCGCGACAATATCCATGTCATCGTGCGGTCGCTGTACAATATGGAAGTGCCGCTGATTTCGGCCATCAATGGCCCGGCCATCGGCCTTGGCTGTGACGTTGCCTGCATGGCGGACATAAGGCTGGCGGCGGACCATGCTAAACTGGGTGTGACATTCCTGAAGCTGGGCCTGATCCCCGGGGATGGTGGCGCATGGCTGTTGCCACGCCTGATCGGCGCGTCACGGGCAGCGCAACTGCTGTTCACGGGCGACGTGATCGATGCGGCGACGGCGAAGGAATGGGGCCTTGTGTCCGAGATCTATCCGGCGGACGAGTTGATGGGCGAAGCGATGAAGCTGGCCGAACGGATTGCCGGCCAGCCGCCACAGGCGTTGCGCCTCGCCAAGACGCTGATGCGTCAGGCGAATACCGCGTCCTATGACACGATCATGGAAATGTCGGCGGCTGCGCAAGCGCTGATGCACGAGACCGAGGACCATATCGAGGGCGTCAATGCGATCCTCGAGAAGCGCAAGCCCGAGTTCAAGGGACGCTAAATCTCGCCGCGCACGTCCTTGATGACGCCGGAAAAGTCGAGGCCGCCAAAGCCCTTTTCATCCAGCTTGGCATAGATCGCCTCGGCCATTTCGCCGAGGCGAATGTCGGCGCCTGATGCCTTGGCGGCTTCGGCGGCGAGGTGAAGGTCCTTCAGCATCATCGCAACAGCAAAGCCGGGCTGGTAGTCGCGGTTGGCAGGCGACGTGGGGACAGGACCGGGGGCAGGGCAGTAAGATGTCATCGACCAGCACTGGCCGGAGGCGGTCGACGCGATGTCGAAAAAGGTCTGGGCGTCGAGGCCGAGCTTGTCGGCGAGGTTGAAGGCTTCGGCGGTGCCGATCATCGAGATGCCCAGCAACATGTTGTTGGCGATCTTGGCGGCCTGACCGTTTCCGCTGCCACCGGCATGGAAGACGTTCTTGCCCATCTTTTCGAGCAGGGGCTTGGCGCGGGCAAAACCATCATCTGGCCCGCCGCACATGAATGTGAGCGTGCCGGCCTCGGCGCCTGCCGTACCGCCGGACACGGGCGCGTCGACCATGGTGAAGCCAGCGGCCTCCGCTTGGCGCGATGCTTCACGTGCGTCTTCGACGGCGATGGTGGAGCAGTCGAGGAAAAGCGTGGCCTTGGGCGCATTCGCGGCAACGCCATCGGCGCCGAAATAGACGCTGAGGACGTGCTTGCCAGCGGGCAGCATGGAGACGACGACTTCGGCATCGCTGACCGCTTCGGCCACACTGCCAGCGCCTTTGGCGCCGGATGCTTCGGCTTTGGCAACGGCCTCCTTGTTGAGGTCGAAGGCACGGACCTGATGGCCTGCTTTTGCGAGATTGGCGCACATGCCGGCGCCCATATTGCCGAGGCCGATGAAAGCGATGCGGGTCATGATGTTTTCCTAGCGGTCCTTGAACTCTGGCGGACGTTTTTCGGTGAAGGCGGCCATGCCTTCCTTCTGGTCGGCGGTGCCGAACAGGCCCTGGAACAGACGGCGTTCGAAGCGGACGCCTTCGGTGGTTGGCAGTTCGAGGGCGCGTCCGACCATTTCCTTGGCGGCCATCAGCGAGGGTAGGGAATAGGACGCGATTTCCTTCGCGGCCTTCATCGCTTCCTCCATCAGCGTGTCATGCGGAGCGACGCGGGAGACGAGGCCGATGCGATCCGCCTCGGTGCCATCAATCATGCGGCCGGTGAGGACCATGTCCATGGCCTTGGCCTTGCCAACCGCCTTGGTGAGGCGGATGGAGCCGCCCATGCCAGGCGTGACGCCGAGCTTGATCTCGGGCTGGCCGAACTTGGCCTTGTCGGACGCGATGATCAGGTCGCACATCAGGGCGAGTTCGCAGCCGCCGCCGAGGGCGAAACCGTTGACTGCCGCGATGACCGGCTTGCGGCTCGCAGCGAACCGGTCCCAGCCGGCGAAATAGTCTTCCATATACATGTCGGAGAAGCCCTGCGGCTGCATCTCCTTGATGTCGGCTCCGGCGGCAAAGGCCCGGCCTTCGCCCGTCAGAACACTCACGGCGATCTCCGGATTGCGATCGATCTCGGCAAAGATATGCGCGATCTCGCTCATGACTTCCTGGTTCAGCGCGTTGAGGCTCTCCGGCCGGTTGATCGTGACCAGCGCAATGCGGTCGGAATGTTCGAAAGTGATTGTGTTGTAAGTCATGTAAAGTTCCACTACTTTGATTGGCCGAATGATTAGTCGTACCAAAGCCAAACCTGATGGTATCCTTTTGGAACAAAAGAGGGCGCACCCCATTCAGTTCCCGAGCGGTCACCGATGTCGATTTCATCGGGCTGCGCGTTTTCAGGAAACCACGACCGAATTTCCCCCTCATCCGCCGTTGTGACGATTAGCGTGTGGTCAGAGTTCGGCCACTCGAACCAAGCACTCTCAAACGTCTCGGCAGTTAGCGCTGGCTCCTCATCGAGTTGTGTTACCGAAATACGCACGTCCCAAACATTCGCCCGCTCCCTGATCGCTTTATGAAAATCATACTGCGACTGACCCTTTGGAGCATCAGGCAAATTGTACCACAAGTCTGCTTCTCCGTTGGAGTGGAGAAAAAACTGTTCCAGCGTCAAAAGAGGGCGGGTTTTGGGATATTGGCTTTCGCCCATCGCTTCCCAAATCAAAGATCGACGCTTGATCGCTGTCTTGAGCGTATCATCCACTCTTCATTCCACCCTGATTATGTTCACAGAAAAGTCTAGAAAACTTTCTTGACGGACGAATTTATCCCATTGTTGGAATGATGAAGGCTTGGTCGCCGATTTCGTCGCCTTCCGGCCAGCGCTGGGTGACCGTTTTGATCTTCGTCCAGAATCGCACGCCTTCGGGG
>CAXBKM010000238.1:0-3662 GCA_963976265.1 uncultured Maricaulaceae bacterium | reverse complement strand
CCGAGATTGCCCTGACCCAGATCACCGAGTGGAATGATGCCGAAATCCGGATCAATGTCGCGTCGATCGGTTGGGAGGACGGCGATGATTTTGTGGTCACGCTCACCCCCGACCCTGCTGGCGATCCCTGGGACCGCGGTGCAGCACCGGGCCTCTATGTGATCAGCATTCGCGAGCCGGTCGAGATTGAAAGCGTCCGCGTTGATCTGGGCGGTGTCGGACCCTGTCGCGCGCCCATGCAAGGCTTTGAGTGGATTGATCTGTCCGTGGCAGCAGAATCGCAGGACGCCATGGAGGGTTTCGAACGCCTGGCCGATCAATACGCCGAAGACCTGGCCCCCATTCGCGCCTATTTTGCGGAACAACTGGCCTGTATGCGCGAATTGCGCCCTGTTGGACTGCCTGTACATCGCCGGGCACAAAACAGCGCAATCTCGTTTATTGCAGTGGAACAGGCGCCCTATTCAGGCCATGTCGTTCTTGCGCCAACATTTGCATTGAACAGCCTGGTCTCTAATGATCCGGTTGCGCCCGGTAATTTGGTCCCCTGGGAAGACTATTACACAACCTATATCGACAATCTCGAAGGCACGATCTGGTATCTGGAGCGGGTCGACAATCTCGTTCAGGCCTGGGCCATCGCCTTGTCGGATGATGAACCGAGAACGCGGATGCCGGATCCGTATCATGAGGTGTTTTCTCAAGCCGATACGATTGCCGATGTTCTCGATGCCGGATTTCAGATCAGCACGGAAATTCCGCCTGGAATGCCTCCGGAAATGGCGGCTCAACTCAACGACGCCATGCGGGGTATGGATTACGGGTTTTTCCAGATGGATATGGGGTTTATATCAGAAAACACGAATACGCTCGTTTCTGAAACGCTGCGCGGTCTGCCGGCCTGGATGCAGGTTCAGGACACGCTCACACATCATGCCATTCCGGATCTGGAGCGCGAGATCGACCAGATCGGTATCGCGGCTCAGGCGCAGCTGGCCGAAATCCTGTCCAATGGTGGCGACTTCAGTTGTCGGGAGTTTGGCGGGTCCAGTTGTGAATACTTCCTCGATCCGGACACGGAACGCTTCAACGCATTGAACAACTGGATCAACGCCATGTCCCAAGGCGCCGCCATTCACATGCCCGGCGTTACGGTCAATCTGGGCTATTACGAATCGACAGCCGGAACCCAGCGCGCATTTCGGGACTGGCCGCCGGATCGCGCCGCCGAGGCAGCACGCGCTGGTCCGGGCGCTACGCCATCAAGTGACGGACCTGCCGGTCTGGAACCCATCGAATTTGATTTCGACCCGCCGGACAACCCCAAATAGGCCGATCAGGCCTGCATGTCGGGCCGGAATAACAAGACCGGAACCGGGCAGGACCGGATCATCTGGGTTGTCGTGCTGCCGATAATCAGATTGCGCAATCGTGAATGGCCATAAGCCCCCATGACCAGAATGTCGGCCAGGCCTTCTGTGGCGATTCGGGTAAAGATCGCTTCGGGCTCGCCGGACTGGATGCTGGCCTCCACTGTGTGCCCGGCCGTGCGTAGTGTATCGGCGGCCTGATCAATCGCGGTACGCATGTCGCTGCTATCCTTGCCGACATGCAGCAGGTGCAGATCCATGCCGGTAAACAGTTTGCCCTTGGAGATGTGGTCGACGGCCTTGGCCACGCTGGGGCCTGTATCAAAGGCGATGAGCGCGCGCCGGGGCTGTTTAAAGGCGCGCGACGCGACCAGAACCGGACGATGCGCGGCGCGTGCGACGCGCTCCAGATTGGAGCCCAGATGTTTTTGGGCAAAATCGGCATGATCGCCGCGCTTGCCGATAATCAGAACGCGCGCTTCGCCTTCAACTTCGTGGACGGCATCGAGAAGATCGCCATTGCGAAGCCGGGTTTTCACATCCGCAATCCCTGCCGCTTCAAGGCGCGCCCTGGCTGCATCGACGATCACGCGGCCAGCTTCGCGGGCCAGTTTGGCACCTTCCTCATCATGCCTTGTCAGTTTTTCCAGCAATTCGGTACGTGCACCCAGCGTCAGATTGCCGGACAAATTCATCGGCCCGGAGCGGCCTGGCCGGTGGTCGATGACATGCAGCAGGTCAATCCCCAGCCCGGTCTTACGTGCGACCCAGGCGGCATGATCACACGCGCTCTGCGCATAAGCCGAGCCGTCGACAAGGGTAATGATCCGGTTCATGGCCTGTCTCCTAATGTCCGGCGAGGCGGTTTTCCGCCCCCGGCTTGTCGTGTTCGCCCAGTTGATCCACGAGTGTCTCGCTGGCCGCATTCATGCCGACCAGCTCAACCGCAACGCCCTCGCGGCGGAATTTCAGAACGATGATATCAATCGCCTGCACGCTGGATATATCCCAGATGTGCGCCGCGCTGAGATCAAGCGTGACACGGTCGAGCGCTTCCTTGAAGTCAAACGCGTTTGAAAACGCTTCCGTCGAGGCAAAGAATACCTGACCTTTGACGACATAGGTGCGTGACCGACCATCGTCTGAAAGCGTCGAATTGACCGTGAAAATGCGCGAGATTTTCCAGGCAAAGAAAATGCCCGACAGAAAAACGCCAATCATCACGCCAATGGCGAGGTTATGGGTCAAAAGGACACCTGCCACCGTGGCCAGCATCACCGCGCTGGATGATTTGGGATGCGTACGCAGCGCTTTCACCGAGGACCAGGAGAATGTCCCGATCGACACCATGATCATGATCGCGACCAGCGCGGGCATCGGGATAATGGCAATCCAGTCGCCCAATACGAGAATCATGAAGAGCAAAAACACGCCTGCGGCGAATGTCGATAACCGCCCACGCCCACCTGATTTCACATTGATCATCGACTGACCGATCATGGCGCAGCCCGCCATACCGCCGAGAAAACCGGTTACGATATTGGCTGTGCCCTGGCCGACGCATTCCTGATTGCGGTCACTGGGCGTGTCGGTCAAATCATCGACAATCTGCTGGGTCAGCAGGGATTCAAGCAGGCCCACGGCTGCGACGGCTGCTGAATAGGGCAGGATGATCATCAGCGTGTCGAGATTGAATGGAATGTCCGGGATCAGGAAGACTGGCAGCGTATCGGGCAGGGCGCCCATATCGCCGACGGTGCGCACATCCCAGCCGAAGACCAAAGTCATTACGGTCAGGACCAGAATACAGACCAGCGGCGACGGGATGATTTTGGTAAAGCGCGGCAGAATATAGATGATCGCCAGCCCGCCCGCGACCAGCGCATAAGTGATCCAGGTCACGCCGATGAGCTCGGGCAATTGCGCTAGAAAAATCAAAATCGCCAGTGCATTGACGAAACCGGTCAGCACCGAACGCGATACAAAGCGCATCAGATTGCCAAGTTTCAAAACGCCCGCGCCTATCTGCATCACACCGGCCAGCACGGTCGCCGCCAGCAAATATTGCAGGCCATGATCGCGGACCAGCGTCACCATCAGGACGGCGGTCGCGGCGGTTGCCGCAGAGATCATACCGGGTCGTCCGCCAACAAAGGCGATCAGAACCGCGATGGAAAATGACGCATAGAGGCCGATTTTTGGATCGACACCGGCAATAATCGAAAACGCGATGGCTTCCGGGATCAGCGCCAGCGCCACGACCAGACCGGCCAGCAGATCGCCGCGAATATT
>CAXBKM010000237.1:0-3672 GCA_963976265.1 uncultured Maricaulaceae bacterium | reverse complement strand
CATTCCTCATCTCAGCGCTGTCATGGAGATTCATTGAGAAACCGGCACTTGGGCTAAAGAAATTCGTCACTCAATAAATAGGCGCGCTGACGCAATAACAGAGGCACAGTTACTTCAAAACGTCGCCTGAGGTGATACGTCGCGCGGTGATGTTGTACGTCCGGTTACCGCTGTCGCTTCGAAACGTCGAAGATCTGCTCTATGAGCGCGGTATCGATCTGAGCCATGAGACGGTACGCTTATGTTGGAATCGTTTCGGGCCGATTTTCACTGCGGAGATAAGGCGAAACGAGCCGGTCGGATGCGCGCCTGGGCCAAGTGACAATGGGGTCTGGACGAAGTTTTCGTGAAGATAAACGGCCAGACTCATTACCTCTGGCGAGCGGTCGGTCACGAAGGTGAAGCACTCGAAGCCTACGTCACAATACGCCGGGATCTACATGCTGCATTGAAGTTTCTACGCATAGCGATGAAGATCATCGGAAACGAAGACAAAAAGGACGTGGGGAGGCGGTTGAACAACGGGGCCGAAAACAGCTGCTTGCCATTACGAAGACGAGAGCGGACTATGCTCCGATTCAGGCGAATGTGAAGTCTCCAGAAGTTCGCCGCGGTCCATTCCCCTGTCCACAATCACCCCAATATCGAGCGCCACATCGATGTCAGAAATTGGTTCAAGGAGAAGCGGCAAATCGCGCTGGCCGAATGGCGGAAACTTGCCGCCTAAACCAGCGAAAACATAGTAACCTGAACCCAGTTCGCTTTTGTCTGACATTGCCCTACGGACTGCTCGAAGACGAAATCATCCAGCACGGCGTCTATCGCCGAACGCGAAACCCCCAATATGTTGGTTATGTGCTGATGTTCCTGGGTGCGGCGGCCGGCTCGGGATCACAGTTGGCGCTCATTTCGGCGGTGCTGTTCGTGGCCATCATCCATGTCTTCATTACCCACGTGGAGGAACCTCATATGCGGCGGACATTCGGCGAGGCGTTCGAGCAGTATGTACACAAGGTCGGGCGCTATTTCGGGGTCGGGGAAAAGCGGTCAAACACTGACTGAATGACGCGCCGTCTTTGAGGCCGTTAAATAGCTGTCGAACCGTGCAGCCACGACGCGGGCGAGCATCCGGCTGTCTTTGGCAAGGGTGATCCGGTTTCCTTGACGCCGGACGATGCCGTCCTCGATTAGATCATCCATGTCGGGCATCCCGACGGACCCTTCGAAGACGGATGCAACCTTGTCCAGATCAACTTCCAGCCCACACATCAATTGTTCAATGATGTCTCCACGCGCCCGGTCATCAGATTCAAGAGCAATGCCGCGCGCTGTCGCCAAATGGCCGGCCTTGATGGCGCGGGTCCAGGCGGCCACATCCGGCGTGTTTTGGGCATAGCCCATTGGAGTCCGGCTTATGGCCGAGGCTCCAAGGCCCAACAGAAATTCAGACTGGTCGGTCGTATAGCCCTGAAAATTGCGGCGAATTTTGCTTGCTGCAATCATGCGGCCCATATCATCGTCCGGTCGGGCATAGTGGTCGATGCCGATGGGGATGAAGCCTGACGACTGCACCGCGTGTGCAATGGCGAGGGCCTGTTCAATCCGGAGTTCCGGGCCGGGCAGATCATCGTTCCGGATCAATTTTTGATGCCGTTTCATGTGCGGGACATGGGCGTAGCCGAACACCGACAGGCGGTCAGGCTCTAGGTCGAGCGCGGTTGATACAGTGTCGCGGCAGGACTCCAGCGTCTGACCCGGCAGGCCGTAAAGCAGGTCGAAGCTGATATGACCAATACCCGCCGTTCTGAGGTTCTGAACGCACGCACGCACGGTGTCGGCGGGCTGAATGCGGTTAATCTTCGCCTGAACATCCGCGTCGAAGGTTTGCACGCCAATGCTGGCGCGGTTTACGCCGCATCGGGCCAGATGCCCTGCCTTTGACGCAGTGAATATGCGCGGGTCTATTTCGATGGCGATTTCAGCGGTTTCCGATACGCTGAAACGCATCCTGATCCGGTCCATGACCGCAGTGAACTGCGCCTCCGTCAAAATTGTCGGTGTGCCGCCCCCGAGATGGATGTGGGCGATACTCGGCTTTTGGGCGAATGTGGCCGCGGCCAGGTCAATCTCGGTCAGCAGCGTTTCAGTGTAGGCCGCCACCGGTTCGGTTTTCCGGGTGGCCCGCGTCGAACACCCGCAATACCAGCACATCTCACGGCAGTAGGGAATGTGGACATAAAGCGAGCCTGACGCATCGGGCTTCAGGCCCATCAACCACTGCGCGAAGACGCCGGCATTCACGCCGCCATGAAAGTGGGGAGCGGTCGGATAGCTTGTATAGCGCGGCGTGTTCTGGCGGGCGTATTTGAGAAAGGTCGGTGAGGGCTTCATGTGTCGGTCTCGGGTGCGCGGATATGCGCATTGACATTTATCAAGTCGGAGCGGAATCAAAAGGCGGCATGACGACGCATGTAACGGTGCGTATCCCGTAGAGGAGACAGGCATGAGTGCGGAAGCCAAAGCATATCGCGAGAGCGCCTATTTCCTCGGACCCAAGTCCGAAAATGCGTCATGGTTTCGTTCCGAATTTCAAGCAGTGCTCGACCAGTGGTTTGACTGGCGGCGGTCACTGTTTGGCGAAGATCCTTCCCCCATTCCCGACGCGGTGCGCCTGCAACCGGAATTTTTGGCGGAACGGGAAATCATCGCCCAGAAGGTGCGCGAATTGGGCGATCTCATGACTGGCGAAGTGCCCAAGTATACACCGCGTTATATCGGACACATGGTATCCGAACTCTCCATTCCGGCGATGCTCGGGCATTTCGTGACGCTACTCCATAACCCCAACAACACGTCGCGGGATGTGGCGCGTGTCAGCGGTGTTGTCGAGGATGAGGCGATCGCGATGCTGGCCGCGATGATCGGGTTCAACCCGGATCTCGCGCAGGGTCACTTTACAAGTGGTGGAACCCTCGCCAATTTTGAAAGCATATGGCGCGCCCGGTACCGGATGGATCACTTTCTGGCGCTCGGCTTGTGCATGGCGGAACGGACGGGGGAGCGGTTTGAACCCGTCGCGGCTGCGCACATGGGCTGGGCGCGCTTTCACGAACTATCTGCGCTTAACGATTTTTCCGATGCCGAGATGCGCCAGTTCCGTGCTGGGCAACCCCTTTGCTATCGCCGCGAGGATCGGCCAGGCGTCCGGGGAAAACTGGGCAGGCCCGGTTTTGCTGGTACCGGGCAACAAGCATTTTTCCTGGCTGAAAGCCGCCAATGTTTTTGGCCTGGGCGAAGAGGCCTTCTGGTCTGTGGCGCTGGATGCCCAAGGCCGGCTGAGCATTCCAGCCTTGCAAGCCGCTATTAAGAAAGCGCATGACGCAGGCCGCCCGGTCTTATCGATCGTAAGCGTTGCCGGTACGACAGAGGCGGGCGAGATCGATCCTGTCGATGCGGTGTGCGATGAACTCGATGCCTTGCGTAAATGCGGCATAGATATCTGGCATCATGTCGACGCGGCCTGGGGCGGGTTTTTGTGCTCCATGCTGGGCGGGGATGCGGAAAAGGCCTTGAGCGACAGCGCCCGGCGGGCTCTGGTTGCCATCCGCCGCGCCAATTCAGTGACGCTGGATCCGCACAAGCTGGGCTATGTCCCCTATGCCTGCGGCGCCT
>CAXBKM010000236.1:0-3701 GCA_963976265.1 uncultured Maricaulaceae bacterium | reverse complement strand
CGTACCCGGACCGACGCGGAGACAGGGCGCACCCTGCCGCGAAATCGTTTCGGCCATCGACTGACCCTTCCTTAAACACTGGAAATCTCCACCATGTCCGCCAATATCGCCGCACTGCTCTACCTCGCCTCTGGCGTCCTGTTCATCCTGGCGCTGCGAGGCCTGTCGAATCCGGAAACAGCGCGGCAAGGAAATTACTTTGGCATGGCCGGGATGGTCATCGCCGTAGTGACAACGCTTTTGGCCGTTAATCTCGGCTTTGGTGCGCTCGCCGCCATCGTCGTCGCTGTTGCCATTGGTGGCTCGGGCGGCGCAATCATAGCGCGCCGCATACCCATGACGGCAATGCCGCAACTGGTCGCCGCCTTTCACAGCCTGGTCGGCATGGCCGCTGTTTTGGTCGCCGCCGCCGCGCTCTATCGTCCCGACGCCTTCCACATTCTCAACTCTCTGGGTGATCTCAAATCGGTCAGCATTGTCGAGTTATCGCTTGGCGCGGCGATTGGTGCGATCACCTTCTCGGGCTCCGTCATTGCCTTTGCCAAACTTCAGGGTCTCGTCTCGGGCGCTCCGATCATTTTCAAGGGCCAGCACTGGGTCAATCTGGCGATGGCGATTTTGATCGCCGTGATGATCGTCTTTCTTGTGGCTTCCGGCGGTGAAGCCAAGACCGCCTTCTGGGTCGTGGCGATCATCGCCTTCATTCTGGGCGTCACACTGATCATTCCCATTGGCGGCGCAGACATGCCCGTCGTTGTCTCCATGCTTAATTCCTACTCCGGGTGGGCCGCGGCAGCACTTGGTTTCACGCTGGAAAACACGGCTCTGCTTGTCACCGGCGCGCTCGTCGGTTCGTCAGGCGCCATCCTCTCCTACATTATGTGCAAGGGCATGAACCGGTCGTTTATTTCAGTGATTTTGGGCGGCTTTGGCGGCGAAGCGTCCGGACCTGTTGGCGATGGGCCGCAAGGCACGGTCAAACAGGGCTCTGCCGATGATGCAGCCTTTATCCTGAAAAATGCCCGCAAGGTCATCATCGTGCCCGGCTATGGCATGGCCGTCGCGCAAGCCCAGCATACGCTCAAGGAAATGGCCGATGTGATGAAGGCCGAAGGCGTGGACGTGTCCTATGCCATCCACCCTGTCGCAGGCCGAATGCCCGGCCATATGAATGTCCTGCTGGCCGAAGCTCATGTCCCCTATGACGAAGTGTTTGAGCTGGAAGATGTCAATTCGGAATTTTCCAATGCCGATATCGCCTTTGTCATTGGCGCCAATGATGTGACCAATCCGGCTGCCGAAGACGATCCATCCTCACCCATCTTTGGCATGCCCGTCCTGCAAGTCTGGAAAGCCGGAACCGTCTTCTTCATCAAGCGGTCTCTGGGTTCGGGTTATGCGGGCGTCGAAAACCCGCTCTTCTTCCGAGACAACACAATGATGCTCTTGGGTGATGCGAAGAAAATGACCGAGCAAATCGTCAAGGCGATGGATTAGGGCATCAATAAACACATTCCGGGATTTTCCATGATTGTTCCCGTCATCGCTGGACTCGTGTGTATCATCCTCACTGCGATTGCGGGTCTTCATGTCTATTGGGGATTGGGGGGTTTGTGGCCTGCAACAAATGAGGCCGATCTGGTGAAAACCGTGATCGGCATTACGCGCGCTGAACATATGCCGCCCAGCCATATGAGCTTTGCGGTCGCAGCGCTTATTGTGGCCGCGGCAGGCTTTGTATTTGTGCGCGGCTTTTTGGGTTTGAATTCCCTATTGCTGGTTCGGATACCGCTCGGCGTCATTGCGGCTGTCTTTCTCGCCCGCGGGATATACGCCTATCTGCCAGGACCATTCGCCCGCGCGACCGAACCCTTTGCGACGCTCAACGCTCAATATTTCTCACCGCTAATCATCGTGCTGGGTGCAGCCGTCGCAATTCTGGCGCTGGTACCCGCTGAAGACTAAAAAGCTCGCCCACGTCGGACCACTCCCGACGGCAGGTGTGCGTCACCCCCCATTCACCTTTGATCTGACAATCTTCCCGCCGGGAGGATTTTATCATGCTGATTGAGATGGCCGTTGCCGCTGTCATGGACGACGCGGTGTCTGACGATTGCATTTGGAATGGCATACCGCTGCACGGCGAGGTGCAGGTCGTGGAAAGCTTTGCCGATATCGACGTTCAGATCGTCACAAGTTTCCCCGACCTGAATGTGCAAGTCGTGGAAAGCTTTCCTGATGATTGCGGCGAGTGGGAATTCGTCGAGAGTTTTCCTGATTTCACCATACGCTTTGTCACAAGCTTCCCGGACATCAAGATCAAATATGTGACAAGCTTTCCGGGCGTGGACTAAGGTCCTGGATCCTTGCCCTGACGCAACCAACCCGTGATCGACAAGCGGTGCGCGGTGATATCGCCGCCAACTTTTGTCACCGCATGGGGCTGAGGGATTTTGAACAGGGACAGTGCGTTGAGCCGAGGAATGAATCCTGTTTCGGTCTGGCCGTCCGAGCCGTAGAATTCCAGCTGTCCGCCCCAATCATCCCGCCAGTCTTCGGTCAGGCTGAGCACGTAGGCCGCAATGCGGTCCTTGCCGTCAACGGCATCATCATGCGTAGTCAGGAAATGCCCGGCCCGGAAACGCGTCAATTGTCCATCACAAAATAAAATTGAGGGCGCGTCGAGAATTGTCCGCATCGGTTCGAGAAAGGCGTCACTGTTCAGGAAGGCAAACAAATCAGCCAGCACAGGCGCTTCCTGGCGCAGAACGCCCGCATGCCATTTGTCGTAAATCGTAAATGTCTCATAGAGATAATTGAAGCCAGCTGCCGTTTCCGCTGCCACGCGCGCGTCAAACTCGGCGCGCTGCGCCGCAGGCAGGCTGTCCATCGCCGCCGCGTCGAGATTGAGGTGTTTTCCGCCCATGCGGGTCACCAGCGTCCATCTTGGAATTTGCCTGGCGGCTTCCAGCACGGCGCCAAGCGATGACGCATCCAGTACGTTGGCCAAACTGCCACGGCGCTGCGTGTCGAGCGTCTGGCGCGCCGCGGAAATATCAAAAGACGGATCAAGCTTCATGATGACTTTATCCAGCGCATTCCGGTCCTATCGTCAACCGGCACAATCCGCGCAGCGCGGGGCCGCCGGATCCGCGTCGAGGCGTCCAGATGCAATCGCCTCTCCACAGGCCACGCAATATCCATACTCGTCCGAGGCCAGTCGGACGAGCGCCGCGTCAATGCGCCGGATTTCCTGCGCGCGGCGCGCATCAGCGGCTTTGGCCATCGCCTGAACCTGTATGGAATCAAGCCGCGACAAACGCCCGACCGATTGTTGGTCCAACACAACAGGCTTGCGGTCGTCAGACGCGTTTTCTGACAGCAATAGAAGTTCGGTTTTGAGCGCTTCAAGGCGTGATCTGGCCGTATCCATGTCCATGTAAGGGAGGCTAGCACACCTTCCGGGCGCAAAGGGGGGATCAATCAGCCGCCTATTCCGCTGGAATCGACAAGACCACCGAGCTAAACAACCTCAAACGATTGGGAAAATTCGCATGACTGAGACCATTCTGTCGCTAGAGGGCGTCACGAAACGCTATGGCGGTGTTGCCGCCGTTCAGAGCCTCGACCTGACCGTGAAACGCGGCACAATCACCGGTTTTCTGGGACCCAATGGCGCAGGCAAGACGACCAGCCTTCGC
>CAXBKM010000235.1:0-3727 GCA_963976265.1 uncultured Maricaulaceae bacterium | reverse complement strand
TATAGCTGGTCGAGCACCGATATTCGCTTTGCCCAATATGCCAATACCTGGACCGACGCCTTGCGAACCTTTGACCGCTTCTCGACGCGGCTGACCGAAAGCCTCGCCAGTGAAACCGACTCAGGCATGTAGCCCGGTGTGATTGGCGCTAAGGCGCGCCAATCCATTTGTGCGTTTGAAGACTGAGACGCCAGAGCGGATGCGCCAGACAATAGGCGTACGCCTCTCTGGCGTTTTCCATCTGGTTTGGGCCATCCATTGGCTGTAGTGAGAAACGCTCGAAATCAAGCCCTTCAAACTGTTCCGGCTGGCAATCAGCCTGCGGATAGACCAGTTTCAATTCCTGCCCTGTGGTCTGAACCAGGGCGGCAATTGATTTGGGACTGACAGTGACCCAGTCAATTCCGTCCGGTGCTGCCAGCGTGCCATTGGTTTCAATCGCAATCTCGAAATTGGCCGATTTCAGCGCCGCGATCAGCGCCGGATCCAGCTGCAAGAGTGGCTCTCCACCTGTACAAACCACGAGCGGCGTCCCGCCGCCCGGCCATATCCCAGCGACCGCTTCGGCCAGCGCTGTCGGCGTTTCAAACTTGCCGCCTCCAACACCGTCCGTGCCGACAAAGTCCGTATCGCAAAACTGGCAAATAGCCTTGGCGCGATCCTGCTCGCGACCGCTCCACAGATTGCATCCGGCAAAGCGTAAGAACACGGCAGGGCGTCCGGCCTGCCCGCCTTCACCCTGAACGGTGAGAAACATTTCCTTGACCGAATAGGTCATGCGCAGACCTCGCGCGTGCGCCATTTCTGCCAGCCCTTTTTGCGCAATTCGCAGGCGGGGCAGTCATCACAGCCATAGCCCCAATCATGCAAATGGGTCCGGTCACCGCGATAGCAGGAATGGGTTTCAGTTCGGATGAGCCCAACCAGATCAGCGCCGCCGATTTCGTCAGCCATCGCCCAGGTTTCGGCCTTGTCGATATGCATGAGCGGCGTCGCAATGGTGATCGGTGTATCCAGACCCAGTGACAACATGGTCTCTGCGGCGTCAATCGTATCGCGACGACAATCGGGATAGCCTGAATAATCCGTCTCGCACATGCCGCCGACAATCACGTCGAGGCCGCGGCGATAGGCAATCGCCGAAGCCGCCGTGAAAAACACCAGATTGCGCCCCGGCACGAAGGTCGAGGGCAAGCCGCCCTTCTTCCACTCCATGGCCCGGTCAGCGGTGAGCGCACTTTCTGCGATCGCGCCATAACCTGACAGGTCAACTTCGTGGTCATCGCCCAGGCGATCGACCCATTGGGGGAAGGCCTTGAGAATGGCAGTTCTGACAGCCTTGCGCGCGATGAGTTCGACATCATGGCGCTGGCCGTAATCAAAGCCGACCGTTTCGACACGATCATAGCGCTGCAGCGCCCACGCCAGGCAGACCGCCGAGTCCTGTCCACCGGAGTGGAGAACCAGCGCGCCGCTGGTCGATGGTGTAGTCTCAGTGTTCATAGCGCGGCTATATAACGTCAGAGGATCAAAGATGGCAGACCTGAAACTGATCTATACCACATGGCCTGACAGCGAAGCGGCTCAAGGCATCGCCAGTGCCATGCTGGAGCGTCGTCTCATTGCCTGTGCGAATATCTTTTCAGCCGGCAAATCGGTCTATCGGTGGAAGGGGGAAATTCGATCCGAAGACGAAACCGTGATGATTCTCAAAACTGGTCGCCAGACCATTGAGGCGGCTACGGCCTATCTGGAGCGCCACCACCCCTATGACACGGCCTGCATTATTGTTCTGGAGAATGATGCGGCCCATACATCGTCCGCCTTCGCCAATTGGGTCAATGCCGAGGTGATTGGCCCGCCATGAGCCTATCCGCCGGTCAGGCGCGGCGTGCTGCCACCGGTTGGGGCTCGCTCTCGCTGTTAATCGCCGTGGCGATCGTGGTGAAGAGGCGTTTGGCATCGATCGGCTTGGACACATAACCGTCCATCCCTGCCGCCAGACATTGAGCTTCATCTTCAGGGCGCGCATTCGCGGTCAGCGCCACAATGGGCGTCATCGAAGCCGTCGTGGCCAGATCGCGGATCGCCCGGGTTGCCGCCAGCCCATCCATCACCGGCATGCGCATATCCATCAGGATGACGTCATAGGCTTTGACCTGCGCGGCCTCGACCGCTTCTTCGCCATTCTCGGCAAAGTCGACCGACCAGCCTTGCGACATCAGGAAGCCCTCGAGCACAGAACGATTGATCGCATTGTCTTCCGCAGCCAGTACGCGAAGCGGCCGCTCCGGTGTCGCGTCCGCCGGCGCGGGCGCCTGTTTCGGCGTTGTTTTCTGGTCCTGGGTTTCAGGCTGCGACGATTTGGGTGTTGCGGCCTCCCTGTCGGTCGGCTTGGAAGCAGCGCCAATTGTACCAGAGATAGTCAGCGCGGCATCGAACCAGAAAACCGAGCCACCGGCACGCCCGGGGAAATGACCGATATTGCCATTCATCAACTCAACCATGCGGCGACAGATGGCCAAGCCCAGTCCTGTGCCATCCATGCGCTGATTGGTATCAGTATCGAGCTGGGAATAATCCTTGAACAAGCGACCCTGAGCTTCGCGTGGCACGCCGCGCCCTGTGTCGTGAACCTCGATGCGAAGGCGGGCGGACGATTTCTCATCTCGCACACCGATGCGCACGCGGATCTCACCAGCCTTGGTATATTTGACCGAGTTTGAAATCAGGTTGAACAGAACCTGTTTTATGCGCGCGGCATCCGCGTTCAGGACGAGGTCTTCTCCGCTTTCGATTGCAACGGTGAATTTGAGGTTTTTCGCTTGCGCGCGTTCCGCCCAGATCGTTTCGGTATCCCGCGCCAGATCGCGGACCGCCATGGGCGCCGTGACCAGCGCCATGCGACCGGCCTCGATCTTGGAAAAATCAAGCATGTCGCCGACCAGCCGCATCAGCATTTCGCCGGACTCGCGCAAGGTGGCGAGCTTGGTGCGCTGGGCGTCGGTCAGATTGGTGTCTTTTTCCAGACCATGCGTGACGCTCAAAATGCCATTGAGGGGCGTACGAACTTCATGGCTGATATTGGCCAGAAAGGAGGCCTTCATTCGCGTGGCCTCTTCGGCGATATGAGCGGCCTTCTCATGGCGACGGGCCAACTCCTTCAACGCACGCGCCTGGCTCACAACACGGCTGCGTGAGCCTTCAAGTGCCTGATTGGCCGTCAGAGCTTCATTGAGTGTCGTCTCGCCACCTTTTGCGATGCGATACCCCACGACAAAATAAGTCGCGACGAGCGCCGCCATGATGCCGGACAGTAGCTCGCCCTGCAGGCTAAAATACGCGGCCAGGCCGCCGAGCGTTGGAAGGTTGTAGACAAATGCGACAACAGGACGTGACGCCGCCGAAACCGATGCTCCGGCTGTCATACCGGCAATGACAAACACGATGAGCGAGCTGGCCATCATGTATTCACCCGGCGGGATCATAAAGATCGCCGCGCCCCAAAGCGCACCGGTTATGGCCGTCAGCCCCAGATAGCCCGTATCAAGCCAACGGTTTTCCGGATGTCTGGAGGCCGCCTGGATGACGAGATAACGCATCGCGGAAATGACAGCGATAGCGCCCACCCAAATCAGCAACTGGACCAGCGCCACCGAGGTATAGAGCGCGCCAGCCACGGCCAGCGCAACAATCGCATTGGCCGGCACCGCCTTGCGGGCGCTTC
>CAXBKM010000234.1:0-3732 GCA_963976265.1 uncultured Maricaulaceae bacterium | reverse complement strand
AGTAGGGGATGGTCGTGATGTCGGTCAGACCGTCATAGTCTTTCAACAAGGTCAGGTCGTACTGGCCATGCGCCAGTTCGGTATAAGTGTCCTCATCAATCGGATAATGGGATGTATCCCAGCCCAGCACCTGTAGTGCGCTGGTCAGTGAGCGCGTGCCGGTCCGCGACATGCCCAGACCGAAGATTTTCGGCTTGTCGTCAGACGCACCGTATTGATGGCGGTGATCATTGCGATCCAGCCAGGCCTCAAGTTCGGCCATGGTGAATTCGTCTTTTTCGGCCACGCCGAGGCGTTCCAGCTCTCGCGTGGCGTGATCGGGAAGGGCTTCGATGAAAGCATGGACTTCGGCCGGGCTTGCCGAATGGGGAACATGTTGACGCGCATAGTCAACGGCGTGCTTGGCGATCTGGTAATCATCAACCTGCTCGGAGACCTGCGGCCATTTTTTCATCGCCATGGTTAGTCGGCGAATCTGAACATCCGTGCGTGAGCGCAATTCGCGCAGCGCGTATTTCATGAAGACGTGTTTATAGGCCTGAAAATAGTCATGCAGGATGTCAAAATTGCGGAATTGCTTGCTCATCCGCAATGGTTTCATCGCCAGATTGCGCAGCCGTGATTCCGGGCGCAGGACATATTTCATGTCATCGGCAGGGGGTTCGATGGAGGCCATCTGGCGTACCAAATCAATCCTCGTAATGTGCACGCCGCAGTGCAGGCGGCCCCTGAATCGATCACTCACATAGCTGTCGACATAGGCCGCATCACAATTCTCGATGAAGTCGCGCATATCCTCCAGGATCAGGCAGTCGGCATCGAGATAAACGACATAATCGCAATCATGCTTGATCTGCAGCATCTGATTGACGCATTCGGTGAAGGGCCGGACGTCATCAATGATATGCACGGCATCGGGGCGGATATGTTTCCTGGCCAGTTCGAGCGAAACATTCCGTGTGCGCTCGTCGATTTGGCGAAAGACAAGGTCGATCTTGGTCACGAGGCTTAGCCCTCCCATGCCATGGACTGGTTGAAAACACCGGCGCTTTTATTGAATTGCGCAAGATGGGCTTCACTCATTTCGGTTTTCCAGCGCAAATCGAGTGAAATGTCACCGGAATGTTTTTCATAATAGCTGCGGGTTCGATCGGTCAGCGTGACGAAAGCCTGTTCGGGACTATCGAGTTGACCGCGTGCGGCCACATATTGTGTTCCGCTATTGCCGCCCAATGGATGTTGCTCATTGCCCTGGAAGTCGAGCATCGCCGGATCGTAAGGCTCACCCAAAAATACACACAGCTCTCTGGCGGTTGCCTCGGGCTGTGTCGCGAGATCCTCGTAGCGCAATTTCAGCTTGGGGCCATCAAACGCGTCAAACAACGCCTGGCTATTTGTGATCTGATCAACCCAGCTATCGATCTGGTCTTGCGGGTCGCGTTCCGGGTATTTGCGGATCCGCGAATTGATCACGGCGCGCCCGTCGCGGGTCAGGAAAATCAGATGAGGCAAGTCGTCCCCGTCCAGTAATTCCGCCGTTCGCTCGGTGATCCAGTTCGCATCCTTGGTGGAATCAATGATGATCCTGGCGTCAACATGATCTGCGATTTGGGCGTATAGCGCGCGATTCCGGTCCCAGTGAAATTTTGGCCAGACGGGGCAGGCTTCACCGCAAATTTTGCAGACACGCTTGCGCAGCGGCTTCTTCTCGTCGTGCAGATAGCGTGCCTTGCCGCCTTCTCCCATGTAGAATGCGCCAGGAATCCCGCCCAAAATCATGCCGAGCAGCGTTGAGCCGGAATGGCCCGCGCCGCAAATCATCACGCCCTTCAGACGCTCGGTGTGCTGCATTGTCTGCCGTCCCTGCGCTTTTCCGCCCCCAAAGCAGAAAAGTGTCCCTCACGAACGGGTGTTTTCAATCGTGTTTTGCCCTGTGATGCAAGCCTGTTCGCCTGTTGAGGGTGTGGGCGTTATTCAAACCTCAACGCGTCAATCGGGTCGAGGCGGGAGGCCCGATAGGCCGGATAGAAGCCAAAAAAGACGCCCACAAACGCCGAGGAGCCAATGGCGATGGCCGCGACAATGGGCTGCACAGCCACAGGAAAATCGCCGAAATTGCCGATGACAAAGGTGCCTGCGATACCAATGGTCAAGCCGAGCAGGCCGCCCGTCACACACAAGACCATGCTTTCGATCAGGAATTGATTGCGGATATCGCCGCGGCGTGCCCCGACGGCGAGGCGAAGGCCGATTTCGCGTGTCCGCTCGGTCACGGAGACCAGCATGATATTCATGATGCCAATCCCGCCTACCAATAGCGAAATCGCGGCGGTCGCAGCGAGCAGGAGGCCCAACTGGTTCTCGGTTTCGTTGCGGGCACGAATAAATTCAGCAAGGTCGCGGACGTTGAAATCATCCTCTGCGCCAGGCTGAATATTGCGCCGGACCCGCAACAAATCCTCGATATCGGCAGTCACAGTCGCAGGATTGGAGCCACCTTCAACTTCGGCGTAAATGGTGAAGACCGGATCGCGAACGCCGAACTGAAAGCCGAACAATCGGTCGCGAGCCGTCGTGATCGGCGCGAAGGCGGTATCATCCTGATCGGAGCCAAAACTCGACTGGCCCTTTTCGCCCAAAACGCCGATGATGGTCATGGGCGTCGTGCCTACCCGAATAACCTGGCCGACCGGATCATTGCCGCCGAATAATTCATTGGCAACGGTTCGCCCAATCACCATGACACGCGCGCCACTATTGACCTCATCGCGCGTGAAGCGTCGGCCTTCGGCGATAAACCAGTCGCGGGTTTCAAAATAATCTTCATTCACCCCGCGAATGGTCGTCGTCCAGTTTTCACCTTCATTGACCATGCTCGTGCTGCTGGAGATTTCGCCGGATGCGGCGGCTACGCCAGGGATTTCGGTGCGGATGGCTTCAACATCGCTATCGGACAGGAAGGTTGCTGTGCCTGCGCCGCCGCGCCGGCCACCAAAGGCGCTGGAACCGGGGCGGATGATCAGCAAATTGGCTCCGAAGCTGGCGATGCGCGTTTCCACGGCCTGTTTGGCGCCTTCAGAGATCGACACCATGACGATGACAGAACCGACGCCGATAATCACACCCAACATGGCGAGAATGGTGCGCAGAGCATTGATGCGCAGCGCAGTGAGGGCGACCCGGACTGAAGCCAATAAATTCATGATCGGTCCTCCACGATCTCGCCATCGCGAAACACCAGCTTGCGTCGCGCATGGTCTGCGACTTCGGCTTCGTGCGTGACAAGAATGATCGTCATGCCCTCTCGGTTCAGCGCGTCGAAAATCTCCAGAATTTCAACGGATGTCTGGCTATCGAGCGCGCCGGTGGGTTCATCGGCCAGCAGGATCGCCGGATTATTGACCAATGCGCGGGCAATGGCGACGCGCTGTTGCTGGCCGCCGGAGAGCTGTGCCGGGTGATGATCCATTCGATCGCCGAGGCCAACCTGTTCGAGGCGGGCAATCGCGCGTTTGCGCCGTTCGGCCCATGGCAGACCGGCATAGAGGAGCGGCAGGGCCGCATTTTCAATGGCCGTGGTGCGCGACAAAAGGTTGAATTGCTGGAATACAAAGCCGACTTTTTCATTGCGAAATTCGGCAAGCTGATCGGCGCTCAATCCCTCTAGGCTTTTCCCGGAGATCGACAGAAAACCGGAATCAGGTCGGTCGAGCGCGCCGAGCATATTCATGA
>CAXBKM010000233.1:0-3747 GCA_963976265.1 uncultured Maricaulaceae bacterium | reverse complement strand
CTCGCGACGCTCCATCAAATAGAAATTTCCGCTACCGCCGCACATGCTGCCGCAATAGTATTCCACATAGATAAGTGCTTGATCTCCATCTTCGCTAATTGCGGCGTTGGAAAAGGCGTAATACACCCCGATTTCACTTCGAGGTATTGGGGCGCCTGATGATAGATCAACCCATCGATGTTCCGGATATGGCATATGAGCCACGACTGTATTGCCCGGAACATCGCCCTCAAAACGGCATTCGACCGGGCGCATTTCCTGCCATAATGCGGCGCTCTGCAATGTTGTCATGTCGGCCTGAATAAGTGCGTCGGGTAATGGGAAATTCGCGAGGATGAAATCATCGGTCTGATCCAAGAGTTCGTTTCCCCTGACGCCATTGTCGTAGAGACGTGTTCTCTCGACATGACTCGCTTTGATGATGCGGTGTGAGTATTCAGCAAACTTTTCTGGAGGCAACTCGCTGTAATATGTTTCAGGTGGCAAAGGCGTGTGCCGTTCCAGAATGCTGTTTTGGGAGGTGTCGCTGAGACTGCGAACGCCGAATGGCGCGCTAACGAATAGTCTCGGTTCGTTTTCAATAGCACTAGTTCGGACAATATGGTCCTGCAACCAACCAGCATAAACTGCGCAATCAGGCGGATTGGGCGCGACGGAAACGCCTTGTAATGCGACGGTGAGGAGAAGGGGCGCGAAACTCATTCTTCCGATTCACACAGTAACGGCAAATCCGGCTCAACCAATGGCGGCGGCGGCGCGCCATTCACGCTTGCCCTGACGTGAATGCGGTCCTGAAAACAGTAGACTGTCTCCACAGGCAAGAGGCGCGCGTTCTCAATCGCCGTCATCATCGGTCTGTCTACGTATCGTATGCCAGAACGTACGGCGCGACCGTCCACAGAACAGGCAATCTCTGCGTTTACAGGCACGCCTCGCCGGTCCGGCCAGAAGGCGTAAGAGCAGGCCTGTTGCCGGCCTCCTCGTTCAACCAAGCGGGGCGAGATTTGTAGGGTGACAGGAAAGACGAGCTGCCCGGGTATCGCTGACCAGCTTTCACCCTCTCGCCATGCAGATAGTCCGCATCGACGACATCGCGTGGACATTCGACTGAGAGCGATGTTGGAGCAGTACGACGACCTTCAATGCCATGTGCTGTGAGGCGACACCCAGCCTCAACGGGATCTATACTTTGCGCAACGATGGCAACCAGTAACGTAAGTAACATCCTGCTTTCCTCAGGTTAGGCGCCAGGCTAGCGCATTGCCCGATGCCATCAATACTTCTCAATACCTTGACCATCGCACAAATCAGGCAGCTCGACCTCATCTTCAGGCGCTTCAAGGCGGAATCCCGGCACCGAGAAAATCGCACGAAACTCGTTTTGTGTGCAGTAGCGTTCCGGCACCGGCAAATAGCGAAAATTTTCAACGGATCTCTCGGTTGATCGTTCGGCGGCGCGGATCAAACCGCTGTCACTTTCCCCGTTCAGCAGGCAGGTAATGGAAATATCATCCGGGACACCGTTTTCATCGGGCCATGACGCATAGGCGCAATCCTGCCGCCGATATCCGGCATGGGCCACGCGATCTTCCGGCCGGGAAAGGGCGCCAACAACGACCTGACCGGGGAAGGCGCGCCACGTATCGCCGGGATACCACTGAAACCAGATTTGCGTGGCGAATTGCAGGTGAATGCGGCGATGCAGATTGAGTGGAATTCGCTCGATTGTCTCTTCGGCGAGTGTCTGTAATTGCTCCGCCTCGACAACATGGGTCGGACACTCAACGGTCAGCGAGCGCGGCACGCTGCGATTTCGCGAAATGCCTTCGGGCGTAAGGCTACACGCGACAACCATCGGCTGGGCCGATTGCAGGCTTGCTGCCAGAAGTACTGTCAAAATCATCGCGTTTATCCTTCTAAAAAATATGCATTACTCTCACATTCAGGGAGATCCGTTCGAACCGCGGTCACTATTTTTCATCACCTGACGGTCGCAGATCATCGGTAGGGGTGGAGGCGTATCAGGCCCCCGTGAGCGATCACGCCACATCGCGATCTCGACAAATGACTCAGCCTGAAAGCAATAGGATGCGTCTACCGGTAAAAACCGCATATCTCCTATGGCGGCGAGCATCCTGCGCTCGGCAATCCGACGAAAACGTTCCGGGCGCCCATATGAATCCATGCAATGAATTTCCGAAGCTCCGGGCCGCCCGTTTGCATTCGGCCATATGGCATATGAACAGGCTTGACTGTGATAGCCATTCTCTACCGATCGGGGCCGACCGCGCAAGACAATGACATCAATGACGCGCTGTCCGGCGATTGGCTTCCAGCTGTCCTGTGCACTCCAGTCAAACCGGACGGTTTCTGCAATCTCCAAACGGCTGTCCCGATCCAGATCAAGCGGGATCAGGCCCACTGCGTAGTCTGCGACTTCTTGAAGATGGCTCGCGTCAACAACATCATCCGGGCAATCGACACTCAACGATGTCGGCGACCTGTCGTGGCGCGTCATACCCTCAGCAGTGAGGGCGCATTCGACTTCATCGGCCCCGGCGATCTGTAGCGCAGACGCCAAAATCAGCCCTGAAATCATCAAACTCGCGCTCCCGGTGTGTTGGCTTTAAAAACAGCCTAATGCATGGGGCGAGATGATGGAAGAAAAAGCCTAGCTTTCGCGTGGACCCTCGTCCTCGTCTTCTTCAGGCGGGGCAATCACGATCCGGCCCCCGGCAATATCGATAATTGGCACGGTGTCCCTGGTGAACGCCATCACCCAGCGGCCTTCGCGTTCGGGCGTGTTTTCCAGTTCGATCAGATCGCCCGCGCCAAAGTCATGCAGGGCGACAACACGGCCCATGGGTGAACCGGCCTCGTCCTCGGCGTTCAGGCCGATCAGGTCCGTATAATAAAATTCGTCTTCATCCGGCGCAGGCAAGGCGTCGCGCCGGACATAGGCCTTGGTCCCGCGCATGGCTGCAACGGCCTCGCGTTGCAGGCTCTCCCTGAATCCGACAACCACATCATCCTTGGCCTTGCGACAGGATTTTGGTGTCAGCAGGGTATTGCCATCTTCGTCCAGCCACGGGCCATAGGCGCCGCAGGACAAAGGGTCTGTCGTAAAGGATTTGACGCGCGCTTCACCGCGCACGCCATGTGCACCCTTGATGACAGCGATACAGACAAGATTATCGGGCATGGTGGTTTTCCAATGAATCGGTTTGCTCTCCTCTCGCTTGATGCGAGAGGTCGCCCGAAGGGCCGGAGAGGGTGAATGGCGCGTGACCGTTTTCAACCCCTCCCGCCGCTTCGCGGCACCCTCCCCATAGCCCGGGGAGGGAGAAAATATTCACTGAAACAAGCGCCCTTAAGCGTCTTTTTTCTCGTCTTCAGCCGCAGCTTCGTCAGCAGGCTTTTCCTCAGCAGGAGCCTCTTCAGCCGCCGCTTCAGCAGGGGCTTCGTCAGCGGGAGCCTCTTCGGCAGGGGCTTCTTCAGGAGCCGGAGCGGCAGCGGCTTCTTCAGCAGCAGCTTTCTTCTCGGCTTCCTTTTCCTCACGTTCGGCGAGGCGTTCCTGGGCTTTCTGGCCAGGCTTGCCCTTATTGGGGTTGTTTGAGGCGGACCAGGAATAGGTTTCCGGAGCCGCTTCGGCCATGAAACGCGCGACGCGGTCTGATGGGCGTGCACCCTTGGCATACCATTCGGCGATCTTTTCCAGGTCGAGCTTCACGCGCTCGCCGTCTTTGG
>CAXBKM010000232.1:0-3759 GCA_963976265.1 uncultured Maricaulaceae bacterium | reverse complement strand
CTTGCCCTTCTGGTAGAGGTGCATGAGCGTGTCGCGGCCCTCGTCAAACTCCCAATCGAAGACGGCTTCGAATTCCTGCGGCACGGTCCAGGACGGATCAATGTCGGGCAGGGGGTAGGTGTCACGTAGGCTCATAATGCTCTCCCGTCAGGTTCAGCGCTCCACCGGAATAAAGTGAACGCTGTTTACTTTCCGCAGAATGATGCAAATGCCAGACAGGTTCAAGTAGGAAATGGGTCGCTATTCGGCCGGAGCGGTCGCTTTGACGTCGTCTTGTCGTAATTCGGCCTGTTGCTCGGCCCATAGAGCCTTGATCCGCGTTGAGGTCATGCGAGAGCCGTCCGGTGACCATCCTGGCGGGCCCAGCCAATACCCAAGCGCGTCATTGACCGATTTGGCGCCAGCGACATCTCTGGCGATACCCCACCATTCATGAATGGAGACGATGAAGGGGTTATAGGTGCCGAGGTTTTTTACGATGCCATAGCGGCATTTGTCCGCGTCGAGTTCTTCCTGAAAACTGCCAAACATCTTGTCCCAGATGATGAAGACACCGGCATAATTGCGATCCAGATAACGCGGATTGGTCGCATGATGCACGCGGTGGTGCGAGGGCGTATTCATCACCGCTTCAAACCAGCGTGGCATTTTCTGGATCGCTTCGGTATGGATCCAGAATTGATAGATCAAATTCAATCCACCGACAAAGGCGACCATGGCCGGCGGAAAACCGATGAGGATCAAAATCGAGCCCAGCCACATGAATTTCAGCGTGAAGATGCTGAACCAGGGTTGGCGCAACGCCGTCGTCAGATTGTAGTGCTGTGAGGAATGATGGGTGACATGATCAGCCCAGAACCAGCGCACGGTATGCGCCCAGCGGTGTGACCAGTAATAGAAAAAATCATCGGCCACGAAACAGATAATCCAGGCCCACCACGTATATCCGATTTCAAAAATCCCAAACTGGTCGATATAGGTAAACCAGAGCAGGGTTACTGCGCCGAAGAGGACGCCGGAGACGGTATTTCCGAGCCCCATGATCAAGCTGGTGGCGCTGTCTTTGGGCTCGAATTGGGCCTTGCCGGTCGCTCGCGCATAGATCAACTCGGCGATCACGAGGACAACAAAGACCGGAATGGCCAACATGATCGGGTCGATGAGTTCAATATCCATGTTCAGCTCCCCGCTTGTTTACGCGTGCCGCCCAGTGGGACGCTTCCTGCGCGGTGTCGAATGTCAGGACGACCGGTTTCATCGTGTCGCCTTTCAAGGCGAGCGTCAGCGTGCCGGCATCGGTCGCTTCGAGGCTCCGGAATTTATCGGATGGGCGAATAAGTCGGGTGACGAAACCTGCACCGCGTGCCGCAACAAGACCGACGGCGTCATCGGTATTCGTCATTACCAACGCCGCCAGCCCGTCAGTCGACAGGCCACCGTCGCCGGGCACGAAACCCAGATGGTCGTTCTGTAACGTCGCAATTGCCATTTCCAGGGATTCGATACGCGCAGGAGTCCAGCCACCAAGTTTGGCGTTCAGGACCACCAGAAGCGTGATGGCGATGGCAGAGCCCGCCAGAATGAGAAGTGTCACAAGCATGTAAGGACCCTTCCTACAACGAAAAGGAGCGGGGACCAGCCCCGCTCCTCGTCATTTTATACTGATCTGTTGTGGTGCGCGACTAGCGACGCAGACGCAATGTCAGACCATAAGTCATTGGATCACCTGGATAGCCGTTCAGGCTGCCTGGCTGACCAACGGAACTGAACTCACCGACGAGATAATCTTCGTCCGTAAGGTTGCGGCCCCAGAACTGCAGGCCCCAGCTTTCGTCTTCAGCGCCAATACCCACACTGGCATTGAAGAGCGTGAAGGCGCCTTCGGCTTTGCGCGGATCGAGGTCACCGCCCAGATTGCGCGCGCCGCTGTGGAACACTTCGCCCCGCAGGAAGCCGCCCATATCGTTGCCGATCGGGAAGAACCAGGTTGCGGTAGACGACGCGGTCAGCTTCGTTGAGCCCGACAGTCGACGACCGGTCAGATCCTGAGTGCCACCGACAAGGCATTGCGCCGAAACGTTGAGATCATCGCATGGCGCATTGGTGTAGCGCTCATACTCGGCATCCAGCAGATAGGTGAAACCACCGGTCCAGTAGAAGCTCTCATTGGGACGCCATGTCGATTCCGCTTCGATCCCGCGAACGATAACTTCACCGGCATTGTCCAGCACGAAGGCAGTACCGTTGAAGTTATTGGACTGGAAATCCTCAAGGGTCTGGCTGAACGCTGCGACGTCGAGCCGTACCGTGTTGTCAAACAATTGGGTTTTGACACCGAATTCGAGTGACGAGGAAATTTCCGGATCAAACTGCAACGCATTGGCCAGAGCGGCCGTCGAAGAGACGTTAAAGCCACCGGCTTTGTAACCCGTCGAATAGCTGGCGTAGACGTTCAGATTGTCCGTCACATCAAGCGATGCGATGAGGTTACCCGACAGATTGTCCTCAGACCGGGCCGACGCATAATTCGGAGCCGGCGGGCTGAATTGCAGGGCCGTCAGGCCAAGCAGTGGGTTGACGGCCGGATTGCCGGCATTGGCTGCAGCGAAGGCCTGAGCCTGTGCGGCCGCGGCCGGGTTGGCTGCGATATTGGCCGGGGTCGGAGGCAGGCCGGTCAATTGTGTGAACACTTGAGCAAAAATGACCTGCGAACCAACCTGAACCATGCTCAATGCCGAGAATGGATCATTGACGTTGAGGATCGCGTTGACCGTCTTGTCTTCTTCGGTGTGGCGAAGGCCAGCCGTGATCGTGAACCGATCCGTGACGTGGATATCAGCCTGTGCAAATACCGACCAGCTTTCTGTCGTCAGATCATAATTTTCCTGACGGCCTTGGCCCGCAGCCAGGAAGGATCCGGCGGGTGCACCGACAATGCCCTCAACCGCGGTGATGCCGCCGCCTGAGACAAGGTCTGCAAAGGCACGAAGCTGACCACCATAACGGGTAATGTCTTCGTGGGTCATGTCCTGATCGAAGAAATACAGACCTGCGAGCCAGTCCACGCGGTTGTCGCCCGTCGAGGTTACCCGGAATTCCTGGGTGAAAGTCGTGTATTGGGTGTCCAGCGCCCGGATCGGTGACAGAACAAGATCGGTAAAGTCGGCATCGATATTGTTGTCATCGCGGAAATAGCGGAACGCTGTAATTGATGTCAGCTCAAACCCGTCAAAATCGACATCGACCTGCCCGGAGAGGCCGCGTGTGTCGATTGTCGTTCGGACATCGCCATCAAAGGCAACCTGGCGGCGGAAGGGGTCTGCTGGCAAGACGGTACCGCCAAGCAAAGCCATGGCGCCAGCATTGATCGGCAGATGGAATGAGAATGGAGCCGCGCAGCAATTCTCGTCAATTTGACCAACATCGCCGATCAGTCGGACCGAGGCTCGATCACCCAGATCAGACTGGAACTGACCGCGGAACGACCAGCGATCGCGGTTGTTGACGGTCTGGCCGGTTGTCAGATTGTCCAGGAAACCATCGCGCGTGTTGCGGTTGAAGTCCAAACGAATGGCGGCATTGCCGTCAGCGATCGGTCCGCTGACCGTGCCGCGCAGAATGCGGGAGTCATAATTGCCTACGGTGACTTCACCGGCAGCTTCAAAATCGTAGGACGGTGCCTGGGTGATGAAGTGAACCACACCGGCCGGGGAGTTCTTGCCGAAGAGCGTGGATTGTGGACCCCGGAGGACCTCAACG
>CAXBKM010000231.1:0-3762 GCA_963976265.1 uncultured Maricaulaceae bacterium | reverse complement strand
GACCGGAAATCATGAAGGACACCAGATCGTTGAAGAAGGGACGCTCGCTATGGACGGCGTAGAAACCTTCTGCTTTTTCACGACTCAGATGAACGCGCTTCTGGGCAATAATGCGCAGACCGGCGCCTTCGATCATGGCGTTGATTTTGCCGGTGAGATTGCGATCAGTGGCATCAGGTTTGATGATGGAAAAGGTGCGTTGTTGCGCCATGGGAATGCTCCATTGGGTTTGGGGAGGTGTATTGCGATTTGCGCGGGCTTATAGACGGCGCATGCGCCGTTGAAAAGCGGCGCGGTGTCATGTCGCTCTGGCGAGCCGAAAATTATCACGGCGTGCAATAACGAGATTAACGCCCGCGCACAGATAGAGTGCTGAAATCGCAACGAAGACCAGACCGGTGTGATGCATGGCGTGCGGCGAATTTATCGGTAGGAAATAGAGAAGCGTCGCCAGCCCAATCCGAAACACGCCGTAGAGGATTAGAAAGACACCCCAAGCTTTGACAGCAATTTGACCGTGTCGCCGGCCAAGGACTCGCGCCGTGCCCAAAATAGCCAGGACCGCAACAATCCATGCCAGCGGCAACCATGAGCCAAGCGCCACATAGATGATTCCACGGATCAAAAAAGCCGCGAGTGTCAAAATTAGAAGTGACGTCGTAAAATGGCGCATCATTCGGCAGCTCCGCTCAATGTGTCCCGCAGTACAGCCAGCATGAGTTCGGTATTCGCTGCCAGATAGGCGTGGTTGAGCGTTTCCGCCATGTCACTGGACCTATGACGATGCGGCGAAGAATCCCCTGCCCTGAAAGCCTCTGACAGACAGATGGCATCGATACCGTGAGCGCGAAACGACACATGATCGGTTGAGTCATATGAGGCACGGCTCACGGGAATTTCCAACCGTGTCGCTGCATTCTGATAGCGGGCAAACCAGATATCGGGCGCGTCAATTTCGATTGCGCCATCCCCATCACTGTCCCATCCAGCCATGTCGATTGAATGCATGGAATGAATGTCAATTTTGTCAGCCAACAATTGTCGAACCAGCGCCTGGCTGCCGACCTTGCCCTCCTCTTCCTGATCGAAAAACGCCAGCATGACCGAATAACGGCGTTCCGGCATGCGTGACAAATTTACTGCAATCGAAATAAGTGCTGCAATCCCGCTCGCATTATCGTCGGCACCGGGGCTGCCAGCCTCGCTGTCATAATGGGCGCCCAGCACAATCAGGGAGGCCTCATCGCGCGTGGCAGGGATCGATGCCGTGATGTTTGTCCCGGAGAAGGGCGGCATGATCAGATCCAGGATCGGGTGCACATTCGGCTCAAGGTAGGGTCGACGCTCTGCGACCAGCCCTCGCCGCTCCAGCTCAGCGATCAGAAAGTCCGCCGCGATTTCGCGCTGGCTGACTGTGCTGCGCGCCGGTTGGGTTGCATCCAAAAAGCGTTCCACAAAGTCACGCTGCGACGCCTCCAGCACTGAACTGTCTTGTGCCATCACCGGCCCTGTCACCAGAAGAACAAGTCCGGCCAAACTTCCCCAAAATCGCATATTGCCCAACTCCCTTCGCACGGATTGATTGAACCTGGCGTTTGCGACGAGAATGGGGCCTTGTGCTGGATTGTTCTATTGCCAGATGGCGCGCCGCAAGCTAGCCGCAGCACCCATGTTACACGTCAACGACCTCACCTTCCGTATCGATGGGCGCATGCTGATCGATCAGGCGACCTTCGCGCTGCCGCCCAAGACCAAGATGGGTCTGGTGGGCCGCAATGGCTGTGGCAAGTCGACCCTGTTCCGTATCATCAAGGGCGAGCTGACCGGTGAGAGTGGCGAGGCGCGCATCCGCCCCAGCGCTCGAATTGGTACTGTCGATCAGGAAGCGCCCGGCGGCCCCGAAAGCCTGATGGAGGTCGTGCTGGCCGGCGACGCGGAGCGTCACGCCCTGATGATTGAGGCAGAAACCGCGACCGATCCGACCCGCATTGCAGATATCCAGACACGGCTGGCCGATATCGAAGCCCATTCGGCCGAAGCGCGCGCCGGATCCATTCTGTCAGGTCTCGGCTTTACCGCAGAAGAGCAGCGCAGGCCCTGTTCGGAGTTTTCCGGTGGATGGCGCATGCGGGTTGCGCTGGCCGCGACTCTGTTCGCCCGGCCCGATTTGTTGCTGCTTGATGAGCCAACCAACTATCTCGATCTGGAAGGCGCGGTCTGGCTGGAAAGCTATCTGAAAACCTTCCCGGGTTCCGCACTGGTGATTTCGCACGACCGTGACTTGCTCAATGGCGCCATGGACCGGATTGCCCATCTCAAACAGGGCAAGGTTACGGTCTATGAGGGTGGCTATGACAATTTTGAAAAGCAATTGGCGGAAAAACAGCGCCTGCAAATGAAACTGAAGGCCAAGCAGGACGACGAGCGTCGCCATCTGCAGGCCTTCGTTGATCGCTTCAAGGCCAAGGCATCGAAGGCTAAACAGGCGCAATCACGCGTCAAACGCCTGGAGAAAATGCAGCCTGTTTCCACGATTATCGATGACCCGGTCTCGCCTTTCACGTTTCCGGACCCGGAAAAGCGCATGGCCCCGCCCATCATCCGGATGGACAATGTCGATGCCGGCTACGAGCCCGGGAAACCGATTCTGCGTGATCTGGATATGCGGATCGACCCCGATGACCGGATCGGTATTTTGGGCCGCAATGGTGAAGGCAAATCCACGCTCGCCAAGCTGATTGCTGACAAACTTGCGCCCATGGGCGGTCATTTGCGCAAGCACAAAAAACTCGACATCGCGTATTTTGCCCAGCACCAAATGGATGAGTTGCCCGAAGACCTGTCCGCGTATCAGCATGTGATCGAACGCATGCCGGATGCGACCGAGGCTCAGCGCCGTGGCCGCCTGGCAAGTTTCGGGCTGCCGCATCATTTGCAGGAAAGCCCCGCCAAACAGCTTTCAGGCGGCGAGAAAGCCCGCCTTCTCCTGCATCTCATCGCCTTTGATGGTCCGCACCTTATCCTGCTTGATGAACCGACCAACCATCTCGATATGGACAGCCGGGCGGCGCTGATTGACGCCATTAATGGCTATGACGGCGCTGTGATCGTCATCAGTCATGATCGGCATCTGATTGAAAGTTGTGTGGACCGGTTGTGGCTGGTCGCAAATGGTCATGTCGCGACCTATGACGGCGATATGGAAGAATATCGCGCCCAGTTCACTGGACGCCCGTCACGCGAGAAAGATCGCAGCAAGGGCGGTTCCAACGACGAGAAAGCCGACAAGCGCAAGGAAAAGGCCGCGCGTCGCGAAGCGCGGCAGCCCTTGCATGATGCGGTAGCGAAATGGGAGCGAGAAGCCGAACGCCTGCGCGGTGTGCTCGTTATTATCGACAAGGCACTGGCCGCCCCAAATCTCTATGCACAGGACCCGAAGACGGCGACCGAGCTACAGATCAAGCGCGCCAAGGCCGAAGAATTAATCGAACGCGCTGAAACAAAATGGCTGGAAGCCGAGGAAGCCCTGGAAGCGGCGCGGCGGGGCTAACCGCAAATCACGCGCTGAACACGTGCATCAGGGTCGAGCCAGAGCGTTGTCCGCTCCGCGCGGTATTCCATCGTGACCGATACACCATGTGGCACAACGCGGCTCGGCTGCGGCAGGCTGTCGACATCAATCTCGCCAATTAACTGGCCAACCAGGTGTTTGAGATTGTCTGCGGGGCATTGTTCACCTTCAGTGTCGGCGGTCCGTAGGTT
>CAXBKM010000230.1:0-3787 GCA_963976265.1 uncultured Maricaulaceae bacterium | reverse complement strand
GATGACAGCGCGGCCAATGATGACGCCGCCATGTCCGACACAATGGACACGGCCAATGATACGTCCACAGACACGATGGACGAGGCCGAGCAAACGGCTGAATTGGGCACATGGGGCGTTGAAACCCAGCATGTCTCGGCTACGGTCGAACCGGGCGATGATTTTTTCACCTATGTGAATGAAGGCTGGCTCGAAACGGCAGAAATCCCGCAGGGCTTTTCAAGCCTCTCCGGCTTTACCGAACTCTTCCTGCAAACCGAAGCGCGCGTTCAAACGATTATTGAAGAGGCCGCTGAATCGGGTGGTGAGGGCAGTGTCGCCGAGCAGCAAATCGGCAATATGTATGCCAGCTTCATGGACACGGACCGTATCGAAGAACTCGGACTGTCGCCCTTGCAGGACGAAATCGATCAGGTATTGGCCGCCGAAACCCACGAAGACATTGCACGCTGGATGGGACGTCCGATCCATAATTCACTGGTCGGCCTCGGCGTTACAATCGATCCGGGCGATCCGACCCGCTACGTACTTTCGACCGGACAATCGGGTTTGGGCCTGCCACAGCGCGATTATTATCTGCGCGACGATGAGCCCTTCCCGGAAAACCGCGCCGCTTATGTCGATTATATTGAAGGCGTGTTTACGCGCGCCAATATTGATCGCCCCAGAGAGCGGGCAGAAGCCATCATGGCGCTTGAGACCGCGATTGCCCAGGTTCACTGGACCCGCGTTGAAACGCGCGACCGGGTTCGCAACTACAATCTGATGACGATCGAGGAGCTGCAGGCATTCGCACCGGGCTTCAACTGGATTGCCTTCATGGAAGAGCTGGGTGTTGCCGATCAGCAAGAGATCGTTGTCAATACCGACACATCTGTACAAGGTTCAGCTCAGGTTTTCGCCGAAACACCGGTCGATACCTGGCGTTCTTACCTGGTGTTCCATTTCATCAACAATCAGGCCGGCCTGCTGTCGTCAGAATGGGATGAAGCCCGCTTTGATTTCTTTGCCCGTCGCCTGAATGGCACTGAGGAACAACGTGAGCGCAGTCTGCGCGCCATTCAGACCGTCAATGGCCGTCTCGGCGAACTGATCGGTCAGGTTTATGTCGATCGCCACTTCCCGCCGGATTACAAGGCGCAGATGGAAGAGCTGGTTGAGTATCTGCGTGCCGCTTTCCGCGATCGCCTTGAAACACTGGAATGGATGGACGACGAAACCCGCGCGGAAGCCTTCGCCAAGCTCGAAGCCTTTATCCCCAAAATCGGCTATACAGACCACTGGCGTGACTTTTCCAGCATTGAGGTCGATTCCGGCGATTTGATTGGTAACTCCCGCCGTGTCGGTGAATGGGCCTGGGCCGATTCTCGTTCGCGTCTGGGTCAACCAATCCGCAGCTGGGCCTGGTTCATGAGCCCGCAAACGGTCAACGCCTATTACAGCTCGACGCGCAACGAGATCGTTTTCCCGGCTGCTATTCTGCAACCGCCTTTCTTCGATCCCTATGCCGACCCGGCGGTGAACTTTGGTGCCATTGGCGGTGTCATTGGCCACGAAATGGGTCATGGTTTTGACGATCAGGGCAGCCGCTCTGATGGTACCGGCACATTGCGCAACTGGTGGACGGATTTCGCTCGCGAGCAATTCGAATCCCGCACCAGCGTCTTGTCAGCCCAGTACAGCCAGTTCTCGCCGATCGAAGGCATGAGCGTTAATGGCGATCAGACCATGGGTGAAAACATTGGTGATCTGGGTGGTCTCTCCATCGCGCACCACGCCTATCAGATGTATCTCAATGATCATTCTGGCGGCGAAGCCCCGGTCATCGACGGCTATACCGGCGATCAGCGCTTCTTCATGGCGTGGGCCCAGGTGTGGCGGACCATTCGCACCGAAGATTCGATGCGCAACCGCTTGCTGACCGGCGTGCACAGCCCCGGCCAGTATCGGACCAATGGTATCGTCCGCAATATGGACGCCTGGTATGAGGCATTTTCGGTCACCGAAGATGACGATCTTTACCTGCCACCCGATCAACGGGTTTCGATCTGGTAGGGTTTTAACAGACCTCGATAATGGTGAACGGCCCGGCTTTAAATGCCGGGCCGTTTGCTATTGAGACTTGCATTAAGCGTTTGTCTCTGCTTGTCCATTCAGCAAGTAGGGTATCGCGGGGGCAATCATGCGCGCATTCATCACAGGCGGAGCCGGTTTTATCGGTTCGGCGCTCGTACGCCGTTTGGTTGATGAAGGACATACAGTCCTGAATTTTGACCTCCTGACCTATGCGGGCGATCTGCGATCCGTTGAAATGTGTGCTGCGTCTGAACACTACACCTTCGAGCAAGGCGACATTGCAGACCCGGCCGCAGTGACGGCGGCCATTGCCGCTTTCAAACCCGATGTGATTTTCCACCTCGCCGCCGAAAGCCATGTCGATCGATCGATCGATGGTCCAGGTGCCTTCATCCGGACCAATCTGACCGGCACCGCGACGATGCTCGAGGCGGCGACCGACTATTTCAAATCCCTGCCCGCTACGGCGCGCGATGCGTTTCGCTTCATCCATATTTCGACAGATGAAGTCTATGGCAGTTTGGGGCTTGCAGACCCGGCCTTTACCGAAGACACCGCCTACGCGCCCAACAGCCCCTATGCCGCGTCAAAGGCCGGCGCTGACCATTTGGCTCGCGCCTGGCACGAAACCTTTGAACTGCCCGTCATCATTACCAATTGTTCGAACAATTACGGGCCGTTTCAGCATCCTGAGAAACTGATCCCGACCGTCATCCGAAAAGCCCTGAGCGGTGAACCCATCCCGGTTTACGGCAAAGGCGAGAACATTCGCGATTGGCTGTTCGTGGACGATCACATTTCGGGCATGGTGATGGCGGCGTCAAAAGGTCAATTGGGGCGGAAGTACAATTTTGGCGGCGATGCCGAACGCCGTAATATCGACCTCGTACACACGCTGTGCACCCTTCTGGACGCCGCCAAGCCCCGCAGCGACGGCGCAATTTATGCCGATCAGATCTCTTATGTTACTGATCGGCCCGGACATGATCTGCGCTATGCGGTCAATGCTGAACGCGCCAGGTCCGAACTGGGCTGGACGCCCGCAACATCCTTTGAACAGGGGATGGCCCAAACCGTGCATTGGTATCTATCAAACGCGCAATGGTTGGCGCGCGACGCCAGTGAACTGCATCGACTGGGTCTCGGGCAGACAAACAAGATGAAGACGGGAGCACCCGCGTGACGACACCCCCCTGGAAAGGCCTGATACTGGCCGGTGGAACCGGCAGCCGCCTTTACCCGCTGACGCATGCGGTCAACAAGCATTTATTGCCGGTTTTCGACAAGCCGATGATCTATTACCCGCTGACCACATTGATGCTGGGCGGTATCCGCGAATTTGTCATCGTTTCCAGCCCTGAATCGATTCCGCAAATCCGCTCCTTGTTGAATGGCGGCGAACAATGGGGTCTGAAATTCACCTATGTGGCGCAAGAAAAACCGGGCGGTATCGCCGAGGGCTTCCGTGTCGCCGCCGATGAGCTCAAGGGCCATCGCGTTGCCATGATACTCGGCGACAATATTTTTTATGGAGACGGCCTGTCCAAGCGTATCGAAGAGGCGACAAAGCAGACCAAGGGCGCGACGATATTCGGCTATGAAGTCGCAGACCCCTCCTCTTTTGGCGTGGTCGAGCTTGGCCCGAATGGAAAAGCGCTTTCGCTGGAAGAAAAGCCGGCCCATCCAAGATCGCATTTCGCGGTTCCCGGGC
>CAXBKM010000229.1:0-3795 GCA_963976265.1 uncultured Maricaulaceae bacterium | reverse complement strand
GGATCGAACAGGGCATTTTGAAAATCTCCGGATTCTCACCCGTCCGGCATACGATATTGGGCGGCGTGGAAGGATCGAGCGCGTCTCGCGCCAAAATGCTTGCCAAAATTGAGGCTTTGGGGCGGGGCGGGCAATAAAAGTGTTACATTCCTGCACTACCTGTCCGCGCAATCACAAAACGGGTTGATCGCGAAATGGTGACAAAAAACCCCTTAAGTAATTGTAACAACGAAACAATGTCAACAAGTGCCTGAGGGTTCACAATGGCGACGCATTCGCGTGACAGGGGAAGCCGCTTTCCTTAATATAAATTAACACGAAGTTTCCACACCAAGCGCAGCTGGAAAAGCTGTATGCCTGTGAACTCGGAGGGGACGCCGCATGGAATTTCTTGAAACCGTCAAAGGCTGGTTTGCACCAGTCTGGGACTTTTTTGAACCTGGTCTGATAGCTTATGCCGGCGACGGAGCCGCCATCAGCTGGATGCCATTACTCATACAGTTTGGTGTGATCGCATTGGTGCTGACCATTTTGATGCGCAGCATTGGGGCCATACTGATTTTCACCGTTGTTGGTGTGATCATCCACGTCATCGTTGATGTCGTCATGCCGATGGTTCGCGACAGCGCGCCATTCACAATGCCACCCTTTATGGCCGATGGCGGTGTGAACATGACCTATGTCGCTTATCTGGCCGCATTGGCTGCCGGCTTCTTCCTGGCGATGATCGTCTTGTCGATTTTCAAGGCAATGATTTTCCGCGGCGACTGATCGCCTGCAAAAATCTGCAGACGGGAACGCTCGTAGTCACGAGCGGTCGTTTTCGTATACGCTGCCAGTCAAGCCCGATTATCCTTGCCTGGAGCTCTCATGACCAAGTCCATCGAACTCAACGTCACGCGCGGCCAGACCGCGGTCATTACGCTGAACCGACCCGACAAGCGCAACGCCTTCAATCGCGAAATGATTGACGGTTTGAGCGACGCGTTCGAACTGATCGCCAAGAATGACGATGAAGTGCGTGTTGTTGTTCTGCGCGGTGCGGGACAGACTTTCTGCGCGGGTGGCGATCTGAACTGGATGCGTGACGCGGCCGGTTACACGCTCGATCAAAACCGCGAAGACGCTGAAGCGCTCGCCATGATGCTCTACCGCTTGCATAACCTGCCTCAGATGACGATTGCTTTGGTGCAGGGCGCGGCGATGGGCGGCGGCGGCGGGCTTGTCGCAGCCTGCGATATCGCTGTGGCCGTCAAGGACACCAAATTCTGCTTCTCCGAGGTCAAACTTGGCCTGACGCCGGCGACGATTTCACCCTTCGTGGTGAAGGCCATCGGTCCGCGCTGGGCACGCGCCCTGTTTGCCAGCGCAGAAAGCTTTGACGCCAATTTCGCCTACCAGATTGGCCTGGTCCAATATGTCGTCGACAGCGCAGACGAGCTGGGCGGTATGGACGAGTATCTGGTCAAGCTGGGCTTTGGCGCCGCCCCTGGCGCGATCGCTGATGCCAAGGAGCTGGTTGATGATGTGTATGGCCAGAAGATTGATACCGGTCTGATGAAAAATCTCGCGAAACGTATCGCGCACCGCCGCACGACCGAGGAAGGTCAGGAAGGGCTGACGGCCTTTCTCGAAAAACGCAAGCCGAACTGGGCGGAGTAGACCGTTTGAGGCCATGGTCCGACCCGCGCGCCTGGCTCCATGAGCGCCATATCGCCTGGCGTGATGCCTTCGTACGCGGATGGCTGACCCAATTCCTGTTCGAATTCGTCAGCTTTGGCATCAAGCAGGCGTGGGCCTGCCTGTTTGGCGGGGCGATGGTGGCGTTGCTGCTCGGAACATTCTTTTTCTATCCCGATGACGCGGCCTTGCCGCGCTATGATTTCCTGACCCTGTCGGCGCTGGGGATCCAGATACTGCTTCTGGCGACAAAGCTGGAAAGCTGGGAAGAAGCGCGCGTCATTTTGGTGTTTCATATCGTCGGCACGGCGATGGAAGTATTCAAGACCTATTCCGGGTCATGGATTTACCCAGAAGAGGCCTATTTGCGGATTGCGGGCGTGCCGCTCTTCTCCGGCTTCATGTATGCCGCCGTCGGCAGCTATATTGCGAGGGTCTGGCGGATATTTGATTTCAGGTTTGTTCGCTTTCCGCCGCTTTGGCTGCAAGGCCTGCTCGCGCTGGCGATCTATATCAATTTCTTCAGCCATCATTATCTGCCAGACATAAGGCTGGGCCTTTTTGCCGCGACGCTCCTGATTTACGGGCCGTGCCTGCTCTGGTTCAAACCCGATGAGGCGCATCGACCCATGCCCATGGTGATCGGTCTGTTGCTGGTGGCGCTGTTTATCTGGTTTGCCGAAAATATCGGCACATTCGCGCGCGCCTGGGCCTATCCGGGTCAGGAGGGCGATGTCTGGCATCCAGTCTCGCTTCAAAAGCTCGGATCTTGGTATCTGCTGATGATTATCAGTTTTGTTCTGGTTGCGGGGGTGCATCATACCACGCCAGGGGAAGAGCCCTGACGTGGCATGACCGATTGCTGATCAATCCAGGAATGTTTCCGCGATCGTGGCGGCGGGTGTCAGAATGTCCTGAGGCATGCCGCCCAGATTGCTCATCATCGCGACGGCCAGCCCGCTTTCAGGATAAACGACCAGAACGCTGCGCGTGCCCTGCTGCAGTCCGGCATGGTGATAGCGAAGGCGCCCTTGTGAATCGCGATCAATGCGCCAACCGAGGCCAACGCGGTCGGATGCTTCGGTGTTTTCATTCTGAACGGTAAACATGTCGCGATAGGTGTCAGTGGCCAGAAATCCGGTGCCAAAAAACGCCGCACCGAAACGGGCCAAATCTGACGGCGTGGCGATCAGTCCGCCGCCGGCCCATTTATAGGCCGGGTTGACGGACAGCGCATTAACGATGTTTCCACGGACACTGGGGTCGACGCGTTGTCGGTAAAATTCGCCGGAATCGTAAAACGAAACCCGGTTAGGACGCATATCAAACAGCGTGTCGGTTTCCAGGCTGCGCAAATGCAGGGGCGCGGCGATATGCGCCTCGATCAATTCAGCAAATGATGCGCTACCCGCTGCTTCCAGCACGGCTGATGCCAGCGTATAGCCATAGGTGGAGTAGCTGTAGGTCGTTCCGGGGGTAGCGATCAGCGGATCATTGATAAAGACCGAGAGCGCGGCCTGTGTATCGGGATAGATCCGCAGATCGACGATACTCCCCGGCGCACGTGGGTCCTGATCACTGCGATTATAGTGGCGGATACCGCCCTGATGGGTCAGCAATTGCCGCAACGTCGTCGCATGATGTGCCCCGGGCAATTCAGGCAGGTATTGTGAAATCGGTGCGTCGAGATCGACCAGGCCCGCATCGACCATACGCGCCGCCAGGCTGGCAGTGACAATTTTGGAAACACTGCCAAGGCGAAAACGGTGTTGCTCGGTTGCGGCAACATCAAGCTCGATATCCGCTCTCCCATAAGCGTCGGCCCAGACCAGCTCACCATCATGATAGACGGCCACCGAGAGTGCCGGGATCGGCATTTCAGCCATAAGGGTTTCAGCGACCTGGTTGGCCGCGTGATCATCGGCGTAGGATGGGGCAGCGGCCATCAACAAGCAGACCGCCGCCATGCTCGCTTGCATTGTTGGAAGATTTGAAAACATTTTGATCTCTCAGATTTATCCCAATCATGAATCTGTCCACGCGGCGCAGAGTAGAGAGGCTCCGGGTCCGGGTCTTGAATGGATTTGATGTGATGGCTGCCTGACACACATCGCG